>DAINQZ010000033.1:0-11181 GCA_036742235.1 Candidatus Nanopelagicaceae bacterium
CAGAGGTTGGTTGAGTGTATTTAAAGTCGAGATGGCAGCCATCTTGATAGATCACGGGCTCGCCTCGATCGATGACGATCGGTGAAGTCTTAGCAGATGCCGCTTCCCAAGAACTTTCAACTACAAGCAGTGCTGAGACAGCGGCAAGAATGAGCGCCCAACTTCTGAGATTAAAGGTCAGTCGCTTTTTGGATCGGAATGGCATCTCCACGAAGCGGCTCATCAGATACCCCATTCCGATAGCAAGTAACCCAAGTATGAATTTGGCGAGAGGACCTAGTCCAGCGTAGCGAGCAAGCGCAAAGACGATCAAGGGCCAATGGATGAGATAGATCGAGAATGAATGGTCGCCGAACCAAGCCAGGAATCGTTCAACCGGATTGGTCGATCGAGCGATCAATATCGCCATCGCACCAGCAACTGGAATCAATGTTGTTATTCCAGGAACTGCGAGATCTGATCCGATGAAGAGAATCGAGAGCGAGACGGTGATCCAGCCCGCAAGTGCTACGTACTCACTTTTGCGTGGAGCGCGTGGAATCAGAAGTGCGACGACGATGCCAGCCAAGAACTCCCACGCACGAGAGATCGGGAGGTAGAAAGAGTTCACCGCAGCAATATGTGTGTACCAGAGGGCGAAACCTGTCGCAGCTATGAAGAGTGGAAGAACCAGACGTTTGCGGCTCTTTAGAAAGAGCAAGAAGAGAAGCGGCCAGATCAGATAGAACTGCTCTTCCACTCCCAACGACCAATAATGAAGATACGGAGTTGGGCTCATGGATTGATTGAGGTAATTATTTCCTTGGGCGGCAAAGCGGAAGTTTCCGGCAAAGAGTGTTGCGGCTAAGCCGTCTCGGCTAAAGGTTGCCAGCGAGATGGGGGCGAGAAATATTCGCGAGAGCAGTGCGGTAAGAACGATCGTGAAAAGAGATGCGGGCAGGATTCGCCTTGCACGTCGCCGGTAGAAATCTGAGATCTGCTTACGAAACGATCCTTCTCCCCTGGCCAGGCGCTCGGTAATAACAAAACCAGAGATCACAAAGAAGATATCGACGCCCAGGAATCCACCTTTAATCTGGTGAATCTGGAGGTGATAAAGAAGAACCGCAAGTACTGAGAAGCCACGCAACGCTTGGATATCGGTGCGCTTCATAGCGTCAACTCTAGAACCCAGAGGGGTTAGGCGTCGATCCGATCGCGATCGATCTCA
The DNA here is from genome assembly GCA_036742235.1 of Candidatus Nanopelagicaceae bacterium. GTDB lineage: Bacteria > Actinomycetota > Actinomycetes > Nanopelagicales > Nanopelagicaceae > PALSA-747. Next base: position 1,211 of record DAINQZ010000033.1, read on the forward strand.
GCAGTTGCAATGAACTCCTTGCGTGGCGCAACGTCGTTGCCCATCAATAATTCAAACATCGCTTCGGCAGCGTCCGCATCCTTCATGGTGATCCGACGGAGCGTGCGCTTCTCAGGATCCATTGTGGTCTCGCGGAGCTGGTCCGCATCCATCTCACCAAGTCCTTTGTAGCGCTGTACTGGCTCTTTCCAACGCTTGCCATTCTTTGTGAGATCAGCCAAGAGGCGCTTCATCTCATCATCAGAGTAGGTGTAATGAACTTCTCCGCGCTTTCCACCGACGACATCGATGCGATGCAGAGGTGGGATAGCAGCAAAGACGCGACCATCTTCAATAAGTGGGCGCATGTAACGGCAGAGCAGGGTTAAGAGCAGGCAGCGAATATGCGCACCGTCGACATCAGCATCTGACATAAGGATGATGCGACCGTAACGAGCATCTTCAAGACTGAAGGATTTACCAGAACCGGCACCGATCACCTGGATGATCGAGGCACATTCCGTGTTCTCAAGCATCTGTGAAAGCGAAGCCTTCTGAACGTTCAGAATCTTTCCGCGAATTGGAAGGATCGCTTGGAACTCAGAGTTGCGAGCAGCCTTCGTCGTACCAAGAGCAGAATCTCCCTCAACGATGAAGAGCTCAGTACGCTCGGTGTCATCTGAACGACAATCTGAAAGCTTGGTTGGAAGCGATGAAGATTCGAGTGCATTCTTTCGGCGCTGGAGATCCTTGTGTGCGCGAGCTGAAACACGAGTACGAGAAGCATTTGCGATCTTCTCGAGAATCAACTTCCCGGTCGCCTTATCGATGCGCTTGGTGGAGTTGAAGAACTTCTCCATCTCAGCGGCGACAACTGCTGCGACGATCTTGGTAGCAGCGGCAGTTCCTAGAACTTCCTTCGTCTGACCTTCAAATTGTGGTTCGGACATACGAACAGTTACGACTGAGGTAAGGCCTTCGAGCACGTCATCTTTAATGACATCGGCTTCGTTATTCTTCAATGTCTTCGTTGAACGCAACATATCGTTCATCACCTTGGTGATAGCGCGCTCAAATCCCAGAGTATGGGTTCCGCCCTTTGGCGTTGAAATAATATTTACAAAGGATGCGCCAGTGGATTCATAACCATTGCCCCACTGCATTGCGATATCTACGCCCATGACGCGCTCGACCTCAGTCGGCATCATGTGGCCCTTCTCATCAAGGACTGGCACGGTCTCGGTGTATTCACCGGTACCTGAAATACGGATTACTTCGCCGACTGGTTCATCTGGACGAAGGAAGGAACAGAATTCAGAGATGCCACCCTTATGGAAGAAGGTCTCAGAGCTCTTGCTCTTGCCGCGGTTATCGTTCACAACGAGAGTGAGCCCAGGGACTAGATAAGAAGTCTGGCGTGCGCGAGCGTAGATATCTTCGATCGAGAGTTCAGCCTCTTTGAGGAAGATCTGGCGGTCAAACCACCACTTCACGCGAGTACCAGTTACTTTTGCAGCAACCTTGCCGATCTGACGCAGACCAGATGACTCTTCAAAGGCAGCCTTCGGGCCATCGCCATCAAATATTCCGGCGTTACCGCGCTGGAAGGACATCCAATAAATCTTGCCATTGCGATCAACTTCAACATCTAACCGAGATGCAAGTGCATTCACAACGGATGCACCTACGCCATGTAGACCACCTGATGCGGCATAAGAACCGCCACCAAACTTTCCACCTGCGTGGAGTTTGGTGAAGACAACTTCTACGCCAGTAAGACCGGTTTTAGGTTCTTTATCAACAGGAATGCCTCGGCCATTGTCATGAACTTCAACCGAACCATCAGCTTCTAAATTAATTTCAATGCTTGTACAGAATCCTGCGAGCGCTTCATCTACCGAGTTATCGATAATCTCCCAGAGGCAATGCATGAGACCACGTGAATCGGTCGTACCGATATACATGCCGGGGCGTTTGCGTACAGCATCTAAACCTTCAAGTACCGAGAGGTCCTTCGCCGTGTATTGATTATCGGCTGAGACTTCGTTATTAGTTTTAGTTGCCACGGGTGCAGAGGCTATCTCTGAACGCTCTGAAAGGCGCCCATTACGCGCCGTAGGGATCCCTTTTTCCCGCAAGTACGTTGCAGAAGGAGCCAGCGCAGTGAGAAATCTCCCAGATTGAGCGGTCATTTCCCTACTTTGGCTCAGGAAATATAGATTTAACGCGCGCGGGAATAACTATCCGTGATTTACTGTTCCAGTACCACCTAGAATTACCACCGGAGAGATCGGCCCGTGCCGATAGCGAGAAGGAGTGAGCAGATGTCAGAGCAGTTGATTCTCGAACCAACACCCTTGAATGCCGTAGATCGTTGCGATCGTTGCGGAGCTCAGGCCTATGTTCGTGCGACTTTGCTCAATGGCGGAGAACTTCTCTTCTGTGCTCACCACGCGAAGCAATATGCCGAAGGCTTGAAGCCTGTCGTTGCTGCTATCCAAGATGAGACCTCAAAGCTCACCGCATCAGTTACTACCGTCTCAGAGGACGAGTAAGCAGAACTTTTTAGAGATTAACCCTGGCCATCTTGGTCAGGGTTTTTTTCTTGCCTAAATTCTTTATGACTGCCATCGCAATATGGCTTATCTTTCGAATGGCCACAACCGCATAACTTCACATTGCTCTCGGATCGAATAACAACGCCGTCGGCATCGATGAAATCGACATCCCCACTAATTCGAATCGACCCCGATTTCGGGTTGATGAAGATCTGTGGCTTCTCACTCATGCGTACTCGGGCTGATTAATCGAGATAGTCGCGAAGAACTTGTGAACGCGACGGGTGGCGCAACTTCGACATCGTCTTGCTCTCGATCTGACGGATACGTTCGCGAGTTACCCCGTAAACCTTTCCAATCTCATCGAGTGTCTTTGGCTGACCATCTGTAAGTCCAAATCGCATCGCAACGACGCCAGCCTCGCGCTCAGAGAGCGTGTCGAGTACTGAGTGGAGTTGCTCTTGAAGAAGTGTGAAGGAGACAGCGTCGGCAGGAACGATCGCTTCGGAATCTTCGATGAGATCTCCGAACTCTGAATCGCCCTCTTCGCCCAGTGGTGTGTGAAGTGAGATTGGCTCGCGGCCATACTTCTGAACTTCAACAACCTTCTCTGGTGTCATATCGAGCTCTTTAGCGAGCTCTTCAGGTGTCGGTTCGCGGCCTAGGTCTTGCAACATCTGGCGCTGAACACGTGCCAACTTATTGATGACTTCAACCATGTGAACAGGAATACGGATCGTACGTGCCTGATCTGCCATCGCGCGGGTGATCGCCTGACGGATCCACCAGGTTGCGTAGGTCGAGAACTTATAACCCTTGGTGTAATCGAACTTCTCAACCGCACGGATGAGACCGAGGTTTCCTTCTTGAATGAGGTCTAAGAAGAGCATTCCGCGGCCGGTGTAGCGCTTTGCGAGCGAGACAACGAGACGAAGGTTCGCTTCAAGAAGGTGGTTCTTCGCACGCTTTCCTTGCAGCACTAACTGCTCATATTCGCGCTTTAACTTCTTATCCATCTTCTTATCAAGGGTGATCTTCTCTTCAGCGAAGAGGCCTGCTTCTACCTGCAAGGAGAGTTCAACTTCCATCTCAGCATTAAGAAGAGGTACGCGACCAATTAACTTGAGGTAATCCTTCACTGGGTCAGCAGTAGCACCCGCAGTCATCACAGTCTGGACTGGCGCATCATCTTCTTCAGAGTCCTTGATGGTGAAGGCGTTCTCTTCGTTCTGAGACTCTTCCGCAACGTTAACTACGCGGATCTCATTCTCTTTCTCTTCCGTCGCAACAATCTCTGTTACTTCTTCAACGAGCGTCTCTAAATCTTCAAGTTCGACTTCTTCGAGTTCGACTTCTTCGCCATCAATCTTTGTGACAACTGGCTTACCAGCCTTATCGGCCTTTCCTTCTTTTGCCGGAGCCGATGCAGGCTTTGGATTCTTAAGAGCTTCTTCGGCTAAGCGCTTTGCTTCAAGTTCAGCCTTTGTTGGAAATAGTTTGCGACCAGCAGCTTTCTTCGCCGCGGCGGCTTCTGCCTCTGCTGCCTTGGCAGCCTTCAGGGCTTCGAGTTCGGCCTTGGTAGGAAATTTACGAGGACCAGCGGAGACTTTCTTTGCAGCAACTTTTTTAGCAGGCGCCTTCTTTGCGACGACCTTCTTCGCTGGTGCTTTCTTTGCAACAACTGCCTTCTTTGCAGCAACCTTCTTCACAGGTGCAGCCTTCTTCGCTGTTGCTTTAGCGCCGTTTTTGGGCGCACTTGTTCCAGGCACAGGTCATCCTTTTGTTTATCTGACTCACGGTCGGGTCAGGGAAAGTTGCTGGCTATATTATAAATTGTCCACAGGGTAAATTGCACATCCAGCGGTGCTATTGCAGGTGTTTTGACCCAGCTATCACGGCTCGGCGGACGAAATCACCAACTGTTTCGACCTCAATGAGGAAACCATCATGTCCAAATGGAGAGTTCAGGCGCTCAAGGGGCGCTGCACTAGGCGTAAGTTCGGCGATCTCCTCTTGCAGGCGAGGCGGGAAGAGGCGATCGGTATCGATAGCCATGACAAAGGTCGGAGTTGTGATGGTAGCGAGCGCAGCTGCGACTCCCCCACGCCTGCGGCCCACATCATGAGAGTTCATGGCATCGGTGAGTGAGATGTAGGTATTGGCATCAAATCGCTTCGCCAGCTTCTCGGCATGGTGATCAAGGTAGGACTCGACCGCCCAGCGGCCCGTCTCATCGCCTTGGAGTTCGCGGCCAAAGCGGACATCCATCTCTGACTCGGTTCGATAGGTCAGATGAGCGATACGGCGTGCGATGCCGAGGCCGTTGAGAGGACCTTCAGGCAATTCGTAAAAGTCGCCATTATTGAAGTTCGGATCGGTCTGGATCGCTCGGATCTGAATCGATGCAGTTGCGATCTGATCTCCGGTTGCGACCGCCGATGATCCGATCGTGGCGATAGCTCCAACCCGGTCAGAGTGGGTAATAGCCCATTCAAGCGATCTCATACCGCCAAGTGATGGACCTACGGCGAGAACGAACTTTGTGATGCCGAGGCGATCTGCAACTGCCAATTCTGCTGCGACCATATCTCGGATCGTGATGCGCGGAAACCTTGAGCCCCATCGTTTTCCATCTGGGGCAAGTGAGGAGGGCCCAGTACTTCCCTGGCAGCCACCAATCACATTGGGACAGATGATGAAATATTTATCCGAATCCATCGGCATACCTGGACCGACCATCGAAGGCCACCACCCAGGAACATCGGCCCAACCAGTCAGAGCATGATTAACGAGAATCGCATTGTTGCGATCTTCGTTGAGGACTCCCCAGGTTTGATATGCGATCGTGACATCTTCGAGGATTTCTCCGGATTCAAGTTCGAGATCACCGATCTTGAGGAAGAGTCGATCGCCGGGATCATGGTCTTCAAACCAGGCCCCTGAAACTCGTTGGCTGACGATGGCGACTCCTTGATGTGACACACGCTTGCCGCTGCACTGTGCAGTCGGCCAGGTCTTCACCCGGAGCACCCCACCGTGGTGGAGGGTTGCCGTCCAGTAAGCCGGGGCTAAGCACTGGAACTCGTGACCTGGTCGAATAATACCTTAAGAAGAATGGGGCTCATTAGGTCAATTCATTAGGCCAATTAAGCGCTAAGGAAGGGCTAGTTGGTCTCAGTCCAATGCGAGGTGATCGGCAAGCGGCGATCTTTTCCAAATGCCCGAGATGAGATCTTTGTGCCAGGCGGATATTGACGGCGCTTATATTCAGCGCGATCGACCATGCGGATAGTGCGCATCGCAAGTTCGGGGTCAAAGCCCGCTGCAAGCAGGCCATCGAGCCCGCCATCCTGATCGATGTAGATGGTGAGCATCCGATCCAGGGTTGGGTAATCCGGAAGTGAATCGGAATCTTTCTGATCCGGCCGCAGCTCAGCTGAAGGTTCTTTAGTAATGGAGTTCTCTGGAATCGGCGGGACTTCACCCATCCGAAGCGCCTGGGCATTACGCCACTTAGCGATCGCCCAGACCTCCATTTTGAGAAGATCCTTAATCGGGGCATAACCGCCGACTGCATCGCCATAGAGAGTGGAGTACCCGACCGCTAATTCAGATTTATTTCCAGTAGCGAGCACGAGGTGACCCTCTTGATTAGAGAGACCCATGAGTGTTGTTCCGCGAACACGTGCCTGGAGATTCTCCTCGGCCAAGCCAGTCAATCCGAGTTCATTCAAAAAGGTATTCACCATCGGCTGGATATGAACAGTTGAATAATGAAGCCCGATGCGCTCAGCGGAATCCTTCGCATCACTCATTGAATGATCACTTGAATATTGGCTTGGAAGTGAGACGCCAAAGACTCTGCGTGCGCCAATCGCATCTGCTGAGATTGCGGCAACGACGGCTGAATCAATACCGCCAGAGAGTCCCAAGAGCACACTCTTAAAGCCATTCTTCTCAACGTAATCTCGAAGGCCAACAACAAGTGCCTGCCAGATCTCTGCAGCATCATCTAATCGAGTCGCAATACCCGGAGTCAGTGGCTTGTACTTTGCCAACGACTCTTCTGTAAGAACGAGATCAGGGGTCGAACTTCTATTCTCGCAATCAAGATCTACCACCATTAAGCCATCGTGGAATTGTGGGGCTCGGGCAATCTGATGTCCATCAGAATCAACAATGATTGAATCGCCATCGAAGACGAGATCATCTTGTGCGCCCGTCATATTCACATAGGCAAGTGGGGCGGCGATATCTCGAGCACGTTGCGAAACGAGTGCAGCGCGGGCTCCGCTCTTGCCTCTCTCGTAAGGGCTGCCGTTTGGAACGACGACGAGTCCAGGTCTGCGAGCTGCGAGATCTGCAACCGGCCCTTCGGTATGCCAGATATCTTCACAGATCGCGACGCCGACATCGATGCCATGGAGCCGGAAGACCAGAGATTGCGTGCCAGGTATAAAATTTCTAAATTCATCGAAGACGCCGTAATTGGGAAGATGGTGCTTGATATAGGTGGCGCGGATCTGGCCGCGATAGATCAAGGCAACGGCGTTTTGTGGGGCACCGTTCTGATCTTCATCGAGGTAGCCAACGATCGCCGCAAGGTGTGGTGCGACCTCACCCATCGAATCTGCAACCTCAGCGATGATCCGGCGAGAAGCTTTGCGGAAGGTCTGGCGCAAGGCTAGATCTTCGACCGGATAGCCGGTGAGGACCATCTCTGGGAATACAAGTAAGTGAACGCCAGCGAGCGCAGCCTTCTCGGCGCTCTCCAGAATCAAGGCGCGGTTATTGATCAGATCCCCCACAGTTGGGTTGACCTGAGCTAATCCCACCCGTAATTGGCTGCTCATACGAATAGCCTACAGGGGCTACTATTTTCTTACTCGCCCTTGACCGATGGTTGAGGCGCTTACCAAAAAGCGCAACGGGGACCAGATCTGGCCTCGATTGCTCGAAGGGGTTTATATGCGCACCACAATCTCTGACCTTGCTGCCCGAAAGAAGCGCGGCGAAAAATGGTCGATGCTCACCGCCTACGACTCTATGGTCGCCTCCATCTTGGATCAGGCTGGCATTCCAGTCCTCCTCGTTGGCGACTCTGCTGGCAATAATTTTCTGGGCGAAGAGAACACGATCCCGGTCACGGTCGATCAACTCATTCATCTCGCGCGAGCTGTCGTCTCTGGATCGAGCAAGGCGATGGTCGTCGCTGATTTTCCATTTGGATCCTATGAGGGTGGTGTCGACGCTGCGCTCGCTACTGGAATCCGCTTCTTTAAAGAGGCGAAGGTTCAGGCGGTAAAACTCGAAGGCGGCGCCAAAATTGTTCCGCAGATCAAGGCCTTAATTGCGGCGGGCATCCCGGTGATGGGTCATCTCGGCCTTACCCCGCAATCAGTTCATGCACTTGGTGGATTTAAAGTTCAGGGCCGCGGTGATGATGGCGCCCGAATTAAGGCCGATGCCAAGGCGCTCGCCGATGCTGGGGTCTTTGCAATTGTTCTCGAATTAGTACCGGAAGAACTCGCCGCTGAGATCGCCGCCGAGTTATCAATCCCGATCATCGGAATTGGTGCTGGCAATAAGGTCGATGCCCAAGTCTTGGTCTGGACAGATCTCATGGGGTTGACCGTTGGGGCACCGAAGTTTTCGAAGGCATACCTTGATGGTCGCTCGCTGATGGTTGATGCCGCGACTCAATGGGCTGAAGATGTGAAATCAGGATCCTTCCCAGGGCCTGAGCAAACCTTCCATTAATCCCTGAACTTTCCGCCAACCCTCATTAAGGTTCTGCAATGAGCAAATTCGCGATTGATCTAACCCCGCTAAAGAAGTATCGCGAGCTCCGCCTGCTCTTCACATCGGGCGTTATCACCCGGCTTGGCTCGATGGTCACCTACGTGGCTCTGCCTTTCCAGATCAAAGACCTCACCAACTCGTATATCGCAGTGGGGTTGATGGGCGCCGCCCAGATTATTCCGCTCATTCTCTTTAGCCTTTATGGCGGAGTCCTCGCCGATTCACTCGATCGCAAGAAGATGATCTTCATAACCGAGTTTGGCTCCTTGGCCCTCTCGACCCTTCTGCTCGCAAACTCCATGCTCGCCAAGCCCCATGTCATCTTGCTCTACTTCGTGGCCGCAAGCTTTACCGCCTTGGATGGTCTTCAGACTCCAAGCCTTTCTGCGATCGTTCCAAGAATTGTCGAACATGACGATATGCCTTCGGTCACCGCTTTGATGGGTATTCGTTGGCAAGTGGGTGCCGTCTTTGCACCAGCACTTGGCGGCATCATGATCTCGACCATGGGAGTGAAGTCTGCCTACTTCATGGATGTAGTGACCTACATACTTTCCCTCGTTCTCATCTTCCGAATGAAGCCAGTACCACCGGGTGAAAAAGCTACCCCCGCTTCACTTTCATCGCTTATGGATGGCGTTAAATATGCGCTTCGTCGCCAAGATTTAATGGGCACCTACATCATCGACTTTGCCGCAATGTTCTTTGCAATGCCAAATGCGCTCTTCCCATTCTGGGCTGACCACATCCATGCCAGATGGGCACTTGGACTCTTCTACTCGGCTGGATTTCTTGGGGCAATTATTGTGACCCTGACGAGTGGCTGGATGAAGTCCTACCCATTCCATGGGCGAGCAGTTACCTATGCCGCCTTGGGTTGGGCGGCAGCTATCGCCCTTGCCGCCGCAACGAATAATCTCTGGGTCGTTCTCTTCTTCTTGGCATTGGCCGGTGCTTCCGACCAGGTCTCGGCGATGATGCGCGGAAATATTTGGAACCAATCGATCGCCGATGAGTACCGAGGACGACTGGCAGGTATCGAATTACTCTCCTACGCAGTCGGTCCAATGAGTGGCCAACTCCGAGCCGGCACGATGGCGGCGTGGACGACCCTTCGAATTTCGGTGGGTGGAGGCGGTCTGATGTGCCTCGGTTTCGTCGCCTTAACCGCCAAAATGATGCCCGATTTCCTCAAATATGACGTCAGGACCAATAAATACGCTCAAGAAAAGCGAAAATCTCGCCCAGAGAATCCATGATTTCCTGATCAAAGAATCGAAATCAGATCTCGCAATTAATCTGCATCGAGATCACTTAAAAGGTTCTCGTAAAAAATGCGAAAATGCATAAAAAAATAAAAAAATATTGTTGCGACACGCACTCCATTATTTATCGAAAATAGTGGCGCATTTCTCTAATTGATGACACGCTTCTCCTTGAACAGGTTCGGTGACGGATCGAACTATTCTGATAGGAGACTCACTATGGCTGCAGCTAAGAAAACTGCTCCAAAGCGTCGCAAGGCCGCTGCAAAGAAGGCTGCTCCAGCAGCTAAGAAGGCAGCTCCAAAGCGTCGTAAGAAGGCCGCTGCAAAGAAGGCTGCTCCAGCAGCTAAGAAGGCAGCTCCAAAGC
>DAINQZ010000034.1:0-11179 GCA_036742235.1 Candidatus Nanopelagicaceae bacterium
TCTGCTGCGTTTTTCGCCGAACTCAAAGAAGGATTCTCATGGTTGATGGGCCATGATGTCTTGCGTCCTATGGCATTTACCTTAGGCACTCTCAACTTCTTCAGTCAGATCGCCTTCGCGTCATACATTCTCTACGTGCAAGAAGTTCTTCACGTATCAGTCTTTGTATTCGCAGCCCTTGGTACGGCAGGAGCTGTTGGCGGATTTACCGGGGGATTGGTCGCTCCAAAGACTATTAAAAGAATTGGCGATGGAAATGCTCTGACCTGCGCCCTCATCGGAATGCCAACACTCATTTCACTCTGCTTCTTCATCCATCAGTGGTACTTCCTATATGTGATGATCTTCTTCGAGACCTTCCTCTCGGTTATGTGGAATGTAGTTACGGTGAGCTTCCGACAGACGATCATCCCGACCGAGATTCTGGGCCGAGTAAATAGTGGCTACCGCTTCTTTGGCTGGGGCTCAATGCCGCTGGGATCTATCGCTGGAGGGCTATTAGTCTCGATTCTTGAGCGCCATATCAGTCGAGGGGTCGCCCTTCGAGTCCCCTTCTTGGTCGCGGGTGCCATAGGGCTTATTAACTGGCTGGTGGTCCGGAACTCCTTCACCAGTGCCAAGTTGCAAAGCGCTCGCGATAGCCGAGCGTAAGGCCCGATTTACGCTGGCCAGCAAAGGTTAAGTTTTCGTTACAAAGCGGATAAATATTGCCCATATTCGGACATATAGTGCAGACTTCCTCCACTACCGCAGAGCCGGGGTGGACACTAGCTAGGCCCACTTCTTTTGCGGTCCCTCGATAAGGAGAATAAATGAAAGCACGCATTTCCGCGCGCACTGTTCTCGCTCTTGCATCAGCATCAGCGATCGCAGTAACCGGTGTAATCGTTGCACCGGCACATGCCGCAACTAAGACAACAGTCGTCATGACTGAGCCAACACCGATCAACAGCCTTAACTACTCGGTGAACAACATGAACCTCGCATCAAACGAGGATCTCACCTACCCAACTGGCTTCGGTTTCTACTACGCCGATAACCAGAAGAATGTTGTTCCAAATACCAAGTTTGGTTCATGGAAGATTGTTAAGAATGGTGCAACAGATTTCGAAGTTGCCTACACAATCAACCCAGGACAGGTCTGGGATGATGGCGCGCCGATTACTGGTGTTGACCTTCTTCTCTCTCACGTTACCTCATCAGGCGCTTACTCAAAGGCTGCCGGCCTAGGTGACCCACAGTCATCTGCTGGATCAGCATTTGATTCAGGCGGATACGGTGGCGTTTACGACAGCCATGTTGTTGGAAACCCAACACTCTCTGCTGACAAGATGACTCTTACTGTTAAGTACGATTCACGTATTCCAGACTGGCAGCTCTACGCACCTGGTGTTTCACCAGTACACGCACTCGAGCTCCTTGCTGCTGGCAAGAAGACACTTCCATCAGTTGCGGAAGCAAACGCTGCAACCGATAAGTTCCTCTCAGATTTCACATCGAAGAACACTGCTTCACTCAAGGCAATGGGCGCAATCTGGTCAAAGAGCTATAACATCTCAACTGTTAACTCTTCAACCAACCCACTTCTCCTTGTTGGCAACGGTGACTTCCGCATTGACACTTGCGTAGATCAGGTCTCTTGCACACTCGTTCTCGATACCAAGACAAACGGTACTTCTGGTCCAAAGACCACAGGCATCGACAAGATCGTCTTCCGTTATGACGTTGCAGATACATCTGCGCCACAGGCACTTGGAAACAAGGAAGTTGACCTCTACCAGGGTCAGCCAACAGCTGATGCTGTAACACAGCTCAAGGCTGTTAAGGGCATCAACATCCTCGCTGCTCCACTTTCTACATACGAGCAGATCTCAATGCGTGTCGGTTCAGGTTCAGGCGGCGTCTACACAGGTCCATTCGCTGGTGAGTCAGCCAAGGCAATTGCAACACGCCAGGCATTCTTGCTCGCACTTCCACGTGAAGATATGGTCTCAAAGCTCATCACACCAGTACAGGCCAACGCAGTTGTCTTGAACTCACGTTTCGTTACTCCTGATTCAACGGCTGCATATGCAAACCAGATCAAGGGCAACGGATCAAACTTCTACACAGATGGAACTCAGGCAGATCGTACTGCTCACGCAGTACGCCTCATGAAGCAGTACTACGGTGCTGACTTCTTGAAGCATCCAATTACGGTCCACACCTTGTTCCGTAACAATGCTCGCCGTCAGGCAGAGTTCGACTTGTACCAAGCTGCTGAAGCAAAGATTGGCTTCAATATGGTTGGACCTGGTCGCGCTGACTGGTCTGCTCACACATCTGATGATTCATACGATGTGAACTTCTATGCATGGGGTAACGGTCTTCCTGTACAGGTCGGCGATTGCCCACAGGTCCAGACAACTGGTGGAAATAACCACTATGGCTGGTCAAATGCAACAATCGATGCTGCTTGTAACGCACTCGGAGCTTCAGCAATGACTGACGCTGCACGCAATGCAAAGTGGATTCAGGTTGAGCGCGCGTTGAACGCAGAGGGTTACACCATTGGTCTCTTCCAGTGGCCTGGCGTTACCGCGGTTAATGCTGATCTGAAGAACGTTAAGCCATCTGCCATTACTCCAAACCTCGTTTGGAACTACTGGGAGTGGACATACTAAGTCGACTGAAAAGTCACTTAGTAACACGTAAGTAGCAAGACTCAGTAAGACAGTCGTGGAGTTCGGGAGTAATCTCGGACTCCACGATTTACTGTTCTAAGAAGGTTCCTCGAATATTCTGGGGACTTGAAAGATTTACAAAAAGGAATTATGAAGAAAGAGGTTCTGAATGTTCGCCTTTATTATGCGCCGGCTAGGGACACTTCTGGTGATCCTTTTTGGCTCGAGCTTCATCCTCTTTAATCTCACCGCGATCTCAGGTGACCCAACTGAACAACTGAAGTTCTCAACTGACCCAAAGGCGAAGCAGCAACTTGTAGCGCTTGTTCGCCAGCTAGACCTCAACACTCCGCCGCCACTTCGTTACTTCAAGTGGCTCAAAGGAATTCTGAAGGCCTTCTCTGGCCATATCGATTTTGGATATACCCGATCGAATGAACTCGTATCATCTCGACTTGCCAGTGCGATCCCAACAACACTTCGCCTAGTTACTGCAGCGGCTCTTATCGCGATTGTGCTAGGAATTATGCTCGGCATAACGACCGCGCTTCGCCAGTACAGTCGCTTCGACTACTTTGTAACTTTCCTTGCCTTCCTCATGTTCTCCCTTCCGATCTTCTGGATCGCAGTACTGCTCAAAGAATTTCTCGCTATCAAGTTCAATGACTTCCTTGCGAAAGGGCAGATACCCATAGGTTGGGCGATAGCCCTATCAGTGATGACTGCCTTCTTTTGGGCCGGAATCATCGGAAGCAAGCGTCAGACTTTCTACAAAATCTTGGGTGCAGCATTCCTCTCGAACTTTGCCCTCCTTGAGTTCCTCTCGCTCTCTCATTGGTTCTTATCTCCAAAGCTTGGACCGATCGTTGTCTTTATCTTTGCAATTGCAATTGCTTATGGAGTTACTGCCATCTCGACTGGACTTGAACTGAAGCCCGCTCTTCGTGCCGCTCAGACAATGGCAGTCATTACGTTGCTCATGTACTACCCGGTCAATTATCTCTTTAAGCACTATTCGAATGTCTGGCTCCTTCTCGGCCTCTTAGCTGCAACACTCGGAACTGCCTGGGTCGCAGGTGTCTTCTGGGCCAAGATCGATCGTGGTCCAGTGATTCGTACCGCGATGATCTCGGGTGGACTCATGGGCTTGATTGTGATCATCGATCGCTTGATGCAGACCTGGGCTCCATATATTCAGATGGATGGCGTCAACGGTCGGCCGATTCCGACTGTCGGTCAGCAAGACCCATTACTTTCACAGCCAGATTTCTGGACCAATCTTCTCGATCGATCTGTTCACTTGTTCTTGCCAACTATTGCTCTGACTCTGATCTCATTCGCCGGCTATATCCGTTTCTCACGTGGAACACTGTTGGAAGTCTTAAACCAGGATTACATTCGTACCGCTCGCGCCAAGGGGCTATCTGAGCGCACGGTGATTATGCGCCACGCATTCCGTAACACCATGATTCCACTGACAACAATTATCGTGGTTGACCTCGCTGGCATTATCGGTGGAGCGATCATCACCGAGCGCGTCTTTGGATGGTCTGGAATGGGAACACTCTTCAATGGTGCAATCTCAGGCTTCGACCTCAACTTGCTGATGGGTGTCTTCTTCTGCACCGCGTCCCTCTCGGTCTTGGCAAATCTTGTTGCAGATCTTCTTTATTCAGCCCTTGATCCACGAATTCGCGTAGGGAGCAAATAATGGCCTTCGGACGTAAGAAAAATTCAACGGAAGTTTCACAGACCGATGGTGGCGAGAATGCCATTGCCAATAAAGAGGTCGAAGGCTTAAGTCAGCGCCAGATTGTTCTCCGCCGCTTTGTGCGTCACCGCGCTGCGATGATCTCGGTCTTTGTTCTTCTCTCGGTGATCGTCTTTGTCTTCACCGCGAGTGAGTTCCACATCGGCCCAATTGGCTGGAATGGCTGGTGGCATTACACAATCAATGACACCCCAAATCTTCTCCGTTGTCCTAATGGCAATGTTGGATGCCCAACACTGACGATTACACCTGGAAAGGGCTTCGGTCTTGGAGCCCACCCATTTGGTCAGGACGATATTGGTCATGATTATTTTGCGCTTGTTATGCGTGGAGCCGAACGCTCACTCCTCGTCTGCTTCATTATCGGAGCTATTGCCGGAACAATCGGAACAGTTGTCGGAGCGATTGCGGGCTTCTACCGTGGACGTGTTGATAACGTCTTGATGCGTTTTGTTGACTTCTTAATTACGATCCCAGCGATCATCATTGGATCAGTTATTGGTTACCACTTTGGAAACCTTGGTGCGACTTTCTTGGCGCTCTACTTGGGTCTCTTCACTTGGACTGGGCTATCTCGTCTTGTCCGTGGCGAGTTCTTGACTCTTCGCGAGCGCGACTTCGTTGATGCTGCCCGTGTTGCTGGAGCATCGAACCGTCGCATTATCTTCAAGCACATCCTTCCAAATGCCGTTGGCGTGATTATCGTTTCTGTGACTCTCTTGATGTCTGGTGCGATCTTGCTTGAGACAGCGCTCTCATATCTTGGTTTTGGTGTGGTTGAACCCGATGTATCTCTAGGTCTCTTAATCTCTAAGTACCAGGATTCGTTCACAACCCGCCCATGGCTCTTCTGGTGGCCAGGCCTCTTCATCATCACGATTGCACTCAGCATCAACTTCATTGGTGATGGACTTCGTGATGCCTTCGATCCACGTCAGCGTCGCAGAATTACCAAGAAGGATCGCGAGCGCGCGTCAGAGATTAAGAAGGAGCGTGAATCGCTCTAATGGTTAATCTTTTAGAAACTGAGGGCGTAAAAGGTAAGCGCGAGTATCAGGCTGCCGATCGCAAAGCCGGCACCGCGGTAGTTGATGCGGACTTCGCTCTCGCAACCGACAAGCCCTCTCTCGTTGAACTCTTTCAATCTCAACTTGGCGAGGTAGCTAGCCTGTCCGCTATCACTTCGTGGGGATTCACCGGGTCTGATCTCGCCGTTGAAACCAATATCCATCCCCTTGACCTCAGTGTGATGAACACTTCTGGCGTGGTATCTACTTGGGGCTGGAGCAGCCCAGGCGTAGATGGTCTTGCCAGCGACTTGGATACTCATGGTGTAGCGGGCTTCGATGGTCTCTACTCGATGCCAGCCAACGGTAATTTGCTGCAGGGGATTGGTAATGCGGATTCCCTCATCGAAGATCTCAATCTTTGGGCGCACGAAGAGCAAGTATGCGCTACTCAAGACAAAGCTAGCCCAGGCAATTGCTACGAGATCAGCTTTGATGCCGCGAGTGGCAATAGTTTCGACAACAAGAGCCAGAACAATGAAGACAGTAACGCCGACGGAGAACCAGACCGTGCGTGGACGATAGAGAAAAACATTATTCATTCCGCAATCTTCTCACAGCAACCTGGATTGGAAGGGTCACAAGCATGAGCGATCCAGTACTGAAAGTACAGAACTACACCGTTGAGTTCTGGGTAGATGGAACCTGGTATCCAGCCGCCATTGATATGAACTTCGAAGTCGCTGCAGGACAAGTTCTCGCGATCGTTGGTGAGTCAGGTTCTGGCAAGTCGACGACTGCAATGGGCATTATGTCGCTGCTCGCGACGAATGCACGTACATCCGGAAGCATCAAGGTTAAGGGATCGGAAGTTTTGGGCGCCGATAATGCAACCCTTCGCAAGTTCCGTGGAAAGGAAGTTGCATATATCTTCCAAGAGCCAATGACTGCCCTGAACCCGCTCTACACCGTTGGTTTCCAGATCGTCGAAACCCTTCGCACTCATTTTGATATTGGTCCAACCGAAGCTCGTCTTCGTGCGATCGAACTTATCGGCATGGTGGAAATTCCTGATCCAGAGACCGCTTTTGATAAGTACCCACATCAGCTCTCCGGTGGACAGCGCCAACGTGCCATGATCGCGCAATCACTTGCCTGCGATCCAGCACTCCTTGTTGCTGATGAACCAACCACAGCACTTGATGTGACAGTCCAGGCTGAAATTCTCGATTTGATGCGCGGTCTCAAGACTCGCCTCAACTCGGCGATCCTCTTGATCACTCACGATATGGGCGTTGTAGCCGATATGGCTGATGAGATCTTGGTGATGAAGGATGGCAATACCGTCGAGCACGGTAGCGCTGATCAGATCTTCAATCGCCCGCAGCACCCTTACACACAAGAACTTCTTGGTGCGGTTCCAAAGCTTGGTTCAACGAAGGCTCGCCCATTCCCTTATGACGTTAAGGCGAAGCCACAACCAGTCATCAAGCTTGAGAATGTCACTATCGAATATCCAAAGCGTGGCCGTATTCCGGCTTTCACTGCGGTAAAAGAGTTCAACCTTGAAATCTACCCGGGTGAGATCGTCGGTCTCGTTGGTGAGTCAGGTTCTGGAAAGACAACTGTTGGGCGTGCCTCGATTGGTCTCATTCCAATCAAGGAAGGCTCCATCAACATCGTCGGCAACGATATCTCGAAGGCAACTCTTAAGGAGCTCAAGGGAATTCGTCGCCACACAGGTATCGTCTTCCAAGATCCTGCATCATCACTCAACCCTCGTCTTCCAATCGGTGAGTCGATCGGTGAGCCGATCTTCTTGGCTGGCCTTGCAAAGGGCGCTGACCTTGATCACAAGGTCGAAGAACTCCTCAACTCCGTTGAACTTCCACGCAGCTACCGCAACCGTTACCCACATGAACTCTCAGGTGGACAGCGTCAGCGTGTAGGTATCGCTCGCGCTCTCGCTTTGACTCCAGATCTCTTGATCGCTGACGAACCAACATCAGCGCTCGATGTATCTGTGCAGGCTCGCTTCCTAGAACTCTTGCAGGATCTTCAGGGTAAGTTGAACTTCGCATGTCTCTTCATCAGCCACGACTTGGCTGTTGTCGATATCTTGGCGCACCGTATTGCGGTTATGCAGAATGGTCGTTTGGTTGAATCAGGAAATCGTGACGATATCTTGAAGAACCCACAGGATCCTTACACTCAGCGTCTGCTTGCTGCGGTTCCGGTTCCAAACCCTGCAGAACAGGCAACTCGCCGCGCAGCACGTCTTGCCGCCAAGTAAGCGAAAGTAAGGGCAAGTAAGAGCAATTAACCGAGGGTGCGAACAACCACCCACATGATTGCAACACCAAGTGCCGTAGCCCCCATCGTAAAACGCGATGGGTGGTTGGCATGTGCCTCCGGCAAAATATGCGATGTCGCAATATAGATAACGAAGCCGCTAAAGAAGGCTAGATAGATCGCAACCGAATCCTGACTGAGATGGATCGAATTACCGATCGCCGCTCCAGAGATACGGACAAGGGCATCGATAGCTAAGAGTGAGATCGCCTTCTGACTCCATGAACCAGCCCGGACTAACATCGCCACAGTATTGAGGCCATCGCTGAAGGCGTGGACTAGGAGTGCGAAGAAGACGGCCATTCCAAGGGCATGTGAGACATGGAATGCGACGCCGAGAGCAACGCCATCCATAAAGACGTGGCCCGCCATTGCGACCGCTCCGAAGACCCCAGCGACATGGTCGGCATGGGTGTGATCATCTTCGTAATGATGGGAGTGACCTTCGTGGCCGCCAACCCACTTCTCGATGAAGTGAAGAATTAAGAATCCGAGACAGAATGCGACTGGAACTGCCGGTAAACCGCCCCAGATGATGTTGAGATGGCTATAAGTCTGCGGATTGAGGTCAAATGCGACAAGACCCAGTAAAAGGCCCGCAGATAGCCCTAGAACGAGGTGAAAGCGGTCTTTTGTACGCAGGGTAAATAAACCGCCTAGCGATGTCGAAATGGACGTCAGAGCCGCTAAGAGGAGCGCATTCATGTGGTTAGCGTACCTCTTAACAAGTTGATCTAGTTCTTGTTACCAGACCAATTACCAGATGCGAACGCGCTCTTCCAGTGGAAGGTAGAGACCATCGGTTGGCTTCACATCGAAGGCCTCGTAGAACTCGTTGAGATTGCTGACGATCTGGTTGCAACGGAACTCATTAGGGGAGTGTGGGTCGGTTGCGAGGCGTCGGCGCATCTCTTCCGGACGGCTCTTTCCGCGCCAGACCTGGGCCCAGCCGAAGAAGAGTCGTTGGTAGCCAGTAAGGCCATCGATTACTGGGGCTTCGCTTCCAGCGAGTGAGAGTTGGTAGGCCTTATGGGCGATCGTTAATCCGCCAAGGTCGCCGATATTCTCACCGATAGTAAGAGCTCCGTTGACATGGGAATCTTGCGCCTCTTCAGGGGAGAGCTTCTCGTATTGAGCGATTAACTGCGCGGCTCGCTCTTGGAACTTCTCAAGATCTTCCGGAGTCCACCAATCCTGAAGATTGCCATCACCGTCGTACTTCGCACCCTGATCATCGAAACCGTGGCCGATCTCATGGCCGATCACTGCGCCGATGCCACCGTAGTTAGCGGCATCATCAGCCTCAAGATCAAAGAATGGTGGCTGCAAGATTGCGGCTGGGAAGACGATCTCATTCATGCCTGGGTTGTAATACGCATTAACGGTCTGGGGGAACATGAACCATTCAGTGCGATCGACAGGTGCGCCAATCTTTGCGAATTCAAACTCTTGTTGGAACGCAGCGATCGCGTTGAGGTTGCCAACGAGATCGGTAGCTGAGATTTGTAGTGAGGAATAATCGCGCCACTTATCTGGGTAGCCGATCTTTGGGGTGAACTTATTGAGTTTGTCGTAGGCCTTCGACTTTGTTTCTGAAGACATCCAATCGAGGGCTTCGATATCCAATCGATATGCCTCAATGAGATTAGCGACGAGTTCGACCATCCGCTCTTTGGCAGCCGGAGGGAAGTGGCGTTCGACGAAGATCTGACCGACGGCTTCACCGAGTCCACCTTCGACGAGCCCAACTCCACGCTTCCAACGCTCTTTCAATTCAGGAGTGCCAGAAAGCGTGGTTCCGTAGAAAGCGAAGTTCTCGTTGACAATCTCCGAGTTGAGGTACGGGGCGGCACCCGAGAGCACATGCCAAGTAAGCCACGAGGACCACTTCGCGCTATCAAAGTTCTGTAACATCGAACCGATCCCGGAGAAGTATGAAGGCTGGCGAAGAACGACATTGGTGAGGACCTTCTCTGGCGCAGTGCTTGCCTTCAGCCAGGCCTTCCAATCGAAGCCAGGGGCGAGGTCGACAATCTCTGCAAAGGAGAACTTGTTATAGGTCGCAGTTGCATCGCGATCCTTCACCTGATCCCAGTGATGAGAGGCGATCTGCGTCTCGAGTTCGAGAATGCGGTTGGCATGGAGTGCGCCATCGGCGATGCCAGCTAAGCTGAACATCTTCTCGACATGGATCAGGAAAGCGCTTCGAATCGGCGCATACTCTTCTTCACGGTAGTACGCCTCATCAGGAAGACTCAAACCTGATTGCCCAAGGTAGGCGATATTTGTGGTGGAATCCTTGTTGTCGGTTGTGATGAAGAGATAAAAGAGGCCAGGGCCACCTCGAGATTCAAGTTCTCCCATGACGCTAATGAATTGATCAACAGTGGAGATTGACTGTGCCTTCGATAGGTCATCGCGGATCGGATCGATACCAGCCGCCTCAATGGCCGCCTCGTCCATGAAGGAGCGATAAAGATCGCCAATCTTCTGTGCGACAGAACCAGCAGGAGCCTCACCTTGGGAGAGATCTTCAATGATGGATCGGACTCGCTTCTCGCTGAGTTCGCGCAGCCAGTAGAAGGCGCCATCGGATGAGCGATCGGCAGGGATCTCAGTCTCGTCTAACCACTTGCCATTGACGTGACGGAAGAGGTCATCCTGCGGGCGGACGGCGGATTTGAAGTGCTCGGTTGCGATTCCTGATTTCATAGAGGAACGATAACTGAGATGGTGAAAATGAGAAGGTCCAAACCTCAACTACTTTAACTTTCAACTAACTCGAATTCGGCGTACCCTTAAGCCATGGCACCTACAAAGACCGACGTTCGCTGGCTCAACCCTCGTGAGATGAAGGCCTGGCGCAGTTACATCATCGCCAGCCGCCGGATGCTTGAGGCTCTCGATAGCGACCTCGCTGGATTTGAACTCACCATGGCTGATTACGAAGTATTGGCCCAGCTCTCAGATGCCCCAGGACGAAAGCTGCGGATGTCTGAACTCGCTGAAATTGCAATGGTTTCAAAGTCCCGGCTATCACATCGCATGAAGGTGATGGAGGCGGCCGGTTGGGTAAAGCGGGAAGAGTGCCCAGAAGATCGCCGCGGCTACTTTGCCGTCATGACCGATAAGGGATTTAAGGCAATTGAGAAGGCAGCCCCAACTCATGTCGGGAGTGTGAGAAATCGATTCTTAGATCACCTGACTGTTAAGGACCAAGAGGATTTAGCGAAGATCTTTGATCGGGTTCAATCGCAGTTGCGCGGCCAATTTATTGAGGAAGATGGAACGAGTAAGTAAGCGATCTAAAGCAATAAAAAAACCCGCCACTTTCGTGGCGGGTTTTTTCGTTAAGGCAATTACTTCTTCTTTGCTGCTGCCTTCTT
>DAINQZ010000035.1:0-10880 GCA_036742235.1 Candidatus Nanopelagicaceae bacterium
CCATGTGAGTACAACGGTCAGTGGTGGGATCGCCAAGCGTTATGGGACTTCTATGCACCATGGCGTGAAGTTCAAGCTGCAGGTCGTCCCGTACATATTGGTGAGTTTGGTTGCTATCGGTACACCGATAACGCAGTTGCGCTCGCTTGGTTCTCAGATCTCTTCGGCATTTACAAGGAATCTGGTTGGGGTTATTCACTATGGGAGTTCGATGGCAACTTTGGGATCGCCAACCACAACCGTCCAGGTACCGTCTACGAGAACTTTGAAGGCCTCAACATTGACCGGGCACTTCTAGATTTGATGCTGGAGAGCCGGATTGGTTGATCCTCACCTATTATTTAACAGCCCCTGCTGAGAGTCCACGGTAAATAAACTTCTGCAGAAGCAAAAATGCTGTCAGGGTAGGCAAAATGACAATGAGGGTTGCTGCGCAGATGACCTGCCAACTTGCGCTAAACGGTCCTATAAAGCGATAAAGCGCAGTTGAGACCGTGCCCAAGGCTGGGTCCGGCATGTAAAGAAATGGGATATAGAACTCGTTATACATCGCAATCCCTTTAATGATGACAACGGTTGCAATTGCAGGTCGCAGTAAAGGAAGGATGATCCGGAAGTAAATAGTGAAGTGACCGGCACCATCAATACGTGCTGATTCATCAAGTGCCTTGGGAATCGATGCCATGAATTGAAGGAAAATATAGATAGAAATAATATCTGTACCCATATACAAGATGATTGCTGCCCAGCGGGTGTTATATAAATTTAGCTTGTTAATGATTTGAAATGTAGCAACCTGGGTGGTTACGCCAGGTACTAAAGTCGCAGCTAAGAATCCCCATAAGACGAGCTGTTTACCTCGAAAGTTAAAGCGATCGATGGCATAAGCCGCCATAGTTCCGATTGCGATAGTTCCAACAAGTGAGACCGAGAGAATAATCCCGGTGTTAAAGAAACCATGCACTAAATCTCCCTGACTCCAGGCAACGGCAAAGTTATGGAAGTTAAACCAGTTTTTTGGTGGATTAAGAGAGCCAGTGTTCTGAAATTCCTCCTTACCTTTAAGGGAGGCGAAGAGAAGTGGAATGAGAGGAAATACTGTGGCCAAGGCGCAGATCGTGAGGATGAGATAAGCGACTATCTTGAAGAGATCAAATTTCTTCATACGAGATCCACTCCTTCATCTTTAAAGATTTTTCGTTGAACAAAGGTAACGACCAAGACGATGCCAAGTAAGGTCACGGCGAGGGCTGAAGCAAGCCCAACTTGGTTTAAGACGAAGGCTGTCTTCAGTGTTTGAATCACAAAGGTGGTTGTTCCGTTTGAACCATTAAGCATGATGTATGGGATTTCAAAGACCCCAATACTCCCACTGACTGCCAAGATTACGCTTAAAGCAGTAATGCGCTTGATGCCAGGGAGGATGATGTATCTAAACTGATGCCAACGATTGGCTCGATCTAGTTGGGCCGCCTCAAAGAGTTCGGGATTGATGGATTGAATGGCACCCAAGAAGAGCACTAGGTTCAATCCCATGTAACGCCAGACCGATACGCCGGCAAGTGAAAAATTCACAATATGTGGGTTACCGAGCCAAAGAGTGAGAAAGCGCCCAAGGCCAAGATGCTTAACAAGGAGATCAAGCCCACCGCCACCTTTATAGAGATAAAGGAAGGCAAGACTCACAGCCACGCTATTCAGGAGATAAGGGAAGACTAAAAACCCTTTAAAAATATTACTTCCACGGAATCTGTAGCTCAGCACTGTTGCTAAAAAGAGTGCTAGTGAAATCTGAATTACGGCTCCACCAAAATAGTAGAGGCTGTTAAATAGCGAGTGAAAAATTTCAGGGTTCTTGACGATTTTTACATAGTTATGGAATCCCACAAACTTCTTGTGAGGATCGAAGCCATCCCATTCGGTGGTGCTGTACCAAAACATGTTTATTACCGGAAGATAAGTAAAGAGAGCGAGTAGGCCTATAGGTAGTAGCAAGTACAGCCATGGCACAAACTGGCGCTTAGTCTTTTCTTTAAACATGATCTCCCTCAATGAGCTTGATTAAAAAAATTAAAAAAAGAGGAGTGGTGCACCGGATGGCACACCACTCCTGTCTTTGTGTGTTTAACCTACTGCCCCACCCCACTTGGCATTTAGGTCAGCGAAGATTGAGGCTTCGCTTCCACTCTTGGCACCGCGAGCGGTGTCAATGATGTTCTGCTCCAGCGTTCCATCAAATGGAATACCTGATGCCTTCTTGACATTTGCCAAGTCAGAATCATGGCCTGCTGGTGCTGCATTGAGTGACTTGTAAACAACACCCAACTTATCGAAGATTCCGTAGCTCTCGCCATTCGGTCCCTTGATGTATGGGCTGATGCCACCCTGGCTATATGCATAACCTGATTGCTGCATGAAGTATGTCAACCATGCTTGAGCAGATGCCTGACACTTTGAGTTCTTGTTAATAGCTTGTTCGACGTCGCCACCGATGTAGCTTTGGAACTTTCCAGTCTTAGGATCCTTCACAGGGAGTGGATAGAACCCAATATCCTGTGGGTTTGGTCCTGCACCCTGGAATTGTGAAACTGACCATGAGCTCAGCATCATTGTTGCAATCTGGCCCTTGTTGATCATTCCCTTCGAGCCTTCCCAATCGGTCGTTGTTGGATCTTTTTCAATCAGACCAGCAGCAGCAACGCGGTAAAGAAGGTCATCTCCAATGAAGGTATCTTTTCCAGCGGTCCAAGGAGCCTTATCTTTCGCCAAAAGGTTATTTGAATCTGGGCCCTGAGCGTAACCTGCATACATATTTGTCCAACCAGTTGGTGCCCAACCAGTTGCATAATTTGTGTAGAGAGGGATTACATCTGGCTCAGCTGCCTTAATCTTCTTTAGGTCGGCAATGAACTCATCTGGTGTCGCTGGAGGTGTTGTGATGCCAGCAGCCTTCCAAACCTTGAGGTTCACAACATATCCTGTTGCATTACCAGTTTGTGAAAGGCCATATTGAATTCCGTTGTAAGTACCTTCATTGGTAAAACGGTAGACCTTAGAGAGATCTGACGTCTTCCCGAGAGGTGAGAAGAATGATGAGAACTGTGCGGGAGTAACACCTTGAGGGATACCCAAGACATCTCCGTAGTTCTTTGTATTCATCATGGTTCGGACATCTGTGTTGTAATTTGTAAATGCCTCAAACTTGACTGTTGTTCCCTTACCTATGCCAGCTGTGAATGCTGGACCATAAACCTTCGTGAAGGTGGTTGGGGCTATATCTGTGCGGTTGGTGATTACCGTGATCTGCTTACAAATCCCAGCCGGGGCAGCTGTTGCAGAAGTAATCGCACCAACGGTTACGAATGATGTCGCCAGCACGCTACTGACAACACCGGCAAATAAACGCTTGCGCATGGTCTTCCTTTCGAGTTCGGTTTGGCGACAGCCATACCGTTTGGAGAAGAATAGTCACGAGTGGGTAATCGATGTCAACAACTTCTCACATCTCTTTTTTGTTATAAAGGCTCTAAAACCATTGTCTTATAAGGACTTTAGGACATTTCGAGACATTTGCTGAGGAGGCCTGCTTTATGGTTGACATCGATGACATAAAATCCATAGGGTTACGCCTCTAGGCAGGATTGGCTACGCGAAAGTGGAGGTAGGAATGGCTGTGACTCAGACTTCTTCCCATCCAACCCTGGCCGATATCGCAGCCATCGCCGGAGTAAGCGTAAAAACCGCCTCAAGGGCTATGAACGAGCTCGATCGAGTCTCTCCGCTGACCCTTGAAAAGGTGAAGAAAGCAGCTGAGCTGGTCGGGTATCGCTCAAACCGTCTCGCCCGCGAACTTCGGGTTGGCGCCCTCTCCAATTTAGTTGGAATGGTCATATCAGACTTAGCGAACCCGTTTTATGCCGGAATGGCTGCTGGTGCCGAAGAGGCATTGAGCCCATCAGGTATGGATCTGATTATTGCAACTGCTCGCGATGATGGAAACCGTGAAAAGGCGCTTATTGAAGCGCTACTGGAACGTCGAGTTCGCGGCTTGATTATTGTCCCATCGGCTCAAGATTACTCGTACCTGCATATCGAAAGAAAACGTGGAGTCTCATTCGTCTTCGTCGATCGACCTCCCGCTTATCTCGATGCAGATGCAGTGCTTGCCGATAATTTTGGTGGCATCGAAGCGTGTGTCTCATATCTTGCCTCTCAAGGATGTAATCGCATTGCCTTAATTGCAGATAATCCAGAGATCTGGACTGCCTCAGAACGCATTGAAGCCTTTAAAAAATCCGTAGTAGGTCACGGTTTGCAAGCTACAAAATGCAAAGTAATACCTGGAGTGCACACTTCAGAGCAGGCAAAAATTGTTGCTCTTGATCTACTTGCAAAACAAAATGGTGTAGACGGATTTATTGCATCAAATGATTTAATTGCAATTGGCCTTGGACATGCTATTACTTCGACTGGAGCAGAGATAGAGATGGTCTCTTTTGACGATTTCCCTTCTGCACAGTTGATGCAGATTCCAACCTTGGACCACGATCCAAAGCGGCTTGGAACTGAAGCAGCAAAGCTGTTATTAGAGCGATTTGATAATCCAGTAGAGAGTGGATTTAAAACAAAAACGATCTCTCTGCAATTGAATGCCCAACTAAATCCGGGGGCGAAGTCATGACGCACTTCGCACTAGCTGTGGATATTGGTGCTACCAAGGTTGCACTTGCATTGGTCGACCGCCACTACATCGTTTCTTCACAACAAGAAATTCCAGTCAGTGGAAATCCAAGATTTTGGGAGGATATAAGCGAGGCTACTCGCGCTTTAATGGTGGAGGCAAGAACCGATTTACTAGGGGTAGGAATCGGTTCCGCCGGCCCACTTCATTTAAATAAAGGAGCAATAAGCCCGGTCAATATTCCAGCCTGGCGTATGTTTCCGATCGTCTCAAACTTCCAGAAGATCACTGGCTCCAAAAATGTTGTTCTCCATGGGGATGCAATGGCATTGGCACATGCAGAATTTCGGTTGGGAGCAGGCCGCGGGACAACCAATATGCTCGGGATGGTAGTTTCAACCGGAATTGGTGGCGGCCTTATTCTTAATAGTTCACTCTTCACAGGTGAAACTGGAAACTCATGTTATGTCGGGCACCACACCATCAATTTTGATGGAGCCGAATGTGCATGTGGAAGAAGAGGTTGTGTCGAGACATATTCGAGTGGACCCCGAATGGTTGCCATCGCACGAGAGCGTGGTTGGTCAGACGGCACTTCGTTTATAGAGCTTGCAGAAGCGGCCCGCCAAGGAAACTCGACCGCGCTAGAAGTCATTGATGAAGGAACTAAAGCCCTCGCTATCGGAATCGTTAATACCATCGGATCACTTGATATTCGAACTGTGGTCATTGGCGGAGGTGTGTCGCAGGCGGGAGAAATTTTTTGGAAACCACTTCGCGATCATTGTCAGATGGAAGCAAACACGACCGGGTTCATTGCGTCAGTAGATTTACGAATTGCCCAATTGCAACGAAACGCCGGAGTAATTGGTGCTGCGCTAGGAGTGCTTGACTCTATTCCAGAGGATTCAAGCCGTAATGCACTTATATAAAGGCGAGGAGACCTTTACATGTTAGAAAAGTCCGATCGCCCCTGGGGTAGATATGAAGTACTTCAAGAATCCGATACTCACAAGGTCAAGTGCATTTGGGTAAACCCCGGCCAACGCCTTTCATACCAGCGCCATGCAAAGCGTGCCGAGCATTGGTTTATTGTTCAAGGTTCCGGTGAGGTAACTATCAACGGCGAAGTTCGATCCGTTTCTCCAGGAGATACCGTTGATTTTGGGATCGGAGTCCTACATAGGATTTCAAATACAGGTTCAGAAGAGATTATTTTTGTTGAGGTCCAGACAGGTACGTATTTTGGTGAAGATGACATCGAGCGTATTGAAGATGACTTCGGTCGATGAACAAGACTTCCCGCATATCCGCAGGCTGGGAGCTATCGCTAAACCCACGACCAGATGCTTTTATTTCTAAGGCTGCAATTGATGGCCACAATGTGTGGCGCAACCAGACTGTCATAACAAGTGCGATAGATCTTCCTGAAAGAATTCCTGCCTCGGTACCCGGCTGCATCCATACGGACTTGATCCAAGCAGGTCTTATTGCCGACATCTCCATAGATGGACGTGAAGAAGATCAGATGTGGATTTGGAAGACAGATTCGATTTATCGAACAACGATTCCACAATCAAATAAATCGGAATACGCCACACTCAGATTTCTAGGCCTCGATACTCTTGCCAAAGTATTCGTCAACGGCATATTGAAATTGAGTACCAAAAATATGCATCGTAGTTATGAGTTGGAGATCAGTGCTGAACTACATCAAGGAGATGTAGAGCTAGAGGTCCACTTCACCGCTCCACTCAGCGATGCCGAAGAACAAGTTTCCAAACTAGGCCTTTACCCACGGCCCTATGACATGCCATATAACTACCAGCGCAAAATGGCTTGTAGCTATGGCTGGGACTGGGGACCCGTCACAATCTCATCTGGCATTTGGAAGCCCGTAGAGCTCATCGAATGGAATGGCGCTTACCTCTCTGATGTCGCACTCCTATCTTCCGTTAAGGATGGGACGCCACATCTGATGGTCAGACCAATCGTTGGAGGCGACGCTAAGAGCCATGCGCTCCGTGTTCGAGTTTTGGATGAGGGTAAAGAAATTATCACACAAGAGTTTCCAGCTCTTACAGACTCATATGAGTTTGCTGTGCCAGATGCTGCTTTATGGCAGCCACGAGGACGTGGCGAGCAAAAGTTATATACCGTAGAAGTTTCACTCCTCTCCGGAAACGAGCTCAGGGAGAAGAGGGAGAAGCGGATTGGTTTTAGAACTATCGAACTCGACACCTCAGCCGTCAATAACCCTGACTATTCCGACAAACACCTATTCGCAATAAAGGTCAATGGTCTTCGCTTATGGATTCGCGGAGCGAATTGGATTCCTGATGATCCATTTCCAACGAGGGTCACGAAGAAGCGATACGAACAACGCATCTCAGATATGTTAGAAGTGAATATCAATGGCATCCGAGTTTGGGGTGGTGGCATATATGAATCAGAAGATTTTTATAATTTCTGTGATGAAGAAGGAATTGTTGTCTGGCAGGATTTCCTCTTCGCGTGTGCAGCCTATCCAGAAACGCCAGAGATGTTCGAGGAAGTCGAGCTAGAAGCTACCGAAGCTATTCGCCGTCTAGGCAGCCATGCTTCACTAGTGATTTGGTGTGGTGGAAACGAATGTATCGAAGGATTCCAACATTGGGGTTGGCAAGAGACTCTTGCAGGAAGACCGTGGGGTGAAACCTTTTACAAGAAGACGATCCCAGGAGTTCTCAACCAGCTAGATAGCACTCGTCCTTATATTCCCGGATCACCGTTTTCAACACATCACCCAGATGTTAAGAACTTTACTTCAGGGACAAACCATATTTGGGATGTTTGGAATGAACTTGGCTACGAGCGATATGAGCAGTACACCCCTTCCTTCGCAGCCGAATTTGGTTTTAATGGTCCTGGTTCATGGTCAATGCTCACTCGGGCGCTTGGCAAAGAGACGCTTGACTCCAAAGATCTTGATTTGGCAGTGCACCAGAAGGCTTTTGATGGAATGCGAAAAGTTGCTGAAGGTTTGGCTCGCGAATTCGCAACTCCTCCAACAGAGGGGGTTGGTTGGTACTTTGCCGCAGCACTAGACCAAGCTCGAGCTGTAGAAATTGGGCTCAAGCATTTCCGGAGCCTCTACGAAGTTTGCTCAGGAGCAATTCTGTGGCAATTCAACGATATGTGGCCAGCAATTAGTTGGGCAGTTTTGGATTACACCGGTTTTAGAAAGCTGGCATGGCATGCGATGAAGGCGGCATACCGCCCGCGAACCGTGACTATTGGAAGAGTTGACCAAGGTGCTGCCCTCACCATCATTAACGACACTTTGGATAAGTGGAGCTCAAAGGCCCACGTGACACTTATCGATCAGCAAGGAGAAGCAATATCGTCACGGGAGATCCCCTTCACGATTGATCCGTTTGGCGTTAGCCGTACATCTCTGATCGAAGTGTTCCCTCAGATTGCCTCACTGCACTATGAAGGTTTTATCCTGGCCGACGTTGGCGAGGCTCGTGCCGCAAGACGAACAACATTAAACCCGGCAAAGCATGCACCACAGCAGTTGCTAGAAATTGCGACGAAGAGCGGAAATGATTCGCTTTCAGTCACTGTTACGGCAAAGAGCTACGTGCACGAACTAGCTCTTCTCACTGAAGTCGCCGGTTTGGGCACCAACTCAGATAGTCAACTAGTTAGCTTGCTTGCGGGTGAAGAACATACCTTTATTGTCACTGGTCCATCAGAGACACTTTCCAAGATCTCGGCTGAACCTGAAAAATTCTTATGGTCGCATAATCGAATCGTAAATACATGACCAGAACCTTCTCAATCGTCGATTTCGGGGCCGTAGCCGATGGTGTTACGAATAACTCTCATGCGATTGCACGGGCAATTGATGCCGCGGTAAATGCAGGTGGTGGGCAAGTAGTTGTTCCAGCAGGAGGAACATTTTTGACGGGCTCAATCGAGCTTAAAGCGGGGATCGATTTCCATCTTGAATCAGGTGCAAAGCTTCAGGCATCTGACCGGTACGAGGATTACCTTTCTCAGCATTCAATTGAGAACTTAACGCAAGGTGAAGTCAATGAGGAGGTGTTGCCTCGTCGTGCATTTATTGTCGCCTATAAGGCGCATAACTTAAAAATTTCTGGAACTGGTGAGATCAACGGAAATGCCGATGGATTTATTCTGGAGCGAGGTCAGTACATACATTCAATGAGGGGACCGATAGGGGGCCGCTCACAATATTTAGAGAGACCCTTCACTGTCTTCATCATTGAGTCACATAATGTTGTGCTCGAGAATTTCACGATCCAAGATCCTGCCTTCTGGGCTTTGCGTACAACCGGATGCCAGGACTTGCTCATAAGGGATATTCATATTTTGACTGATTTAATGGTTCCAAACGCCGATGGAATTGATATTGATCGTTGCCAGCGAGTCCAGATCATAGGTTGTGAATTAATTACTGCCGATGATTGTGTCTCACTGAAGTCTTGTGCGGGGACTGCGCAATACGGGGTAGTTGAAGATATTTTGATTACCGAGACTTATATGAAATCTACCTCTGGGGCAATCACATTAGGAACCGAGGCATGTGGCGATATTAGAAATGTAATTGTCAGTAAATGCAAAGTAGTGGATAGCCATCGAGGATTCGCTGTTCGCCCCCGTGAAGGTGGAACTGTTTCTAATGTTCTTTTTACCGAATGCGAAGTCAGCACCCGAGCATTTTGCGAATCTTGGTGGGGTCATGGTGAAGCGTTACATGTCACTGCAGCATCCTGGGATGAAGATACGACTGATGGAAATGTGGAGCGCCTGCTTAAAGGTAAAGTGGATGGCGTTCGCTTCGAAAATATTCAGGTTGACACTGAAGCGGCAATTCTCGTTTGGGCTACTGAGCCAGAGTTGATTAAAAATGTTGAATTTGACGGCCTGACTGTAAAAATGTCGAATTCCTCAAAATGGCCAGCCCGAGTGGATCTGCGACCAAATGGTGAAGTCAATTTCTTGCGAGAAGCCCATTCCGCCATGACGTTTATCAACGCCGAGTCGATCTCTGTAAAAGATACTGAGATTATCTGGGATGACAGAACCCGTCAGAACTACAAGTCGGCGTTACAAATAGTGAACGTCAAGCATCTAGCTCAGCACAACTTCAAGTATGAAGAGCCAGTTTTAGGCTAACTAAGTCCTAAGCGCCAACCTTTGCGATATCGAGCAGTTCATCATTTAATGGCGTATCGGTAGGGCAGCTTGCATTGAGTTCAGCGATCTCCGATGCGGTGAGTTCAATTTTGGTTCCTTCAAGGGAGTCCAAAATTGAACTAGTACGAGATGCCCCTGGGATTGGAATCGATGTTGGGAATTGAGCGAGATGCCAGGCGATCGTAAGAGCGTATGGTGAAACGCCCTTAGCCTCTGCCATCGACGCGAATGATCCGATTTCCCCGGTGGCCAATCGCTTAAAGTTTCTTCCGCCAGCAAGTGGTGACCACGGCAAGAAAGCGATTCCATTCTCAGTGCAGATATCGATGACATCTGCCCAATGGCGATAGTTGGGGCTGTACTCATTCTGCACAGAGATGATTCCTCCTTGTGCAGGGGTTCCACCAGTTTTAATCGCGTATCGGAGCATTTCAGCATTTACGTTACTTAATCCAATTTCAGAAACATAGCCATGATCTTTTAAAGTCATGACATTCTCAAACTGCTCTTCGTAAGAGATTGATGGATCTGTGCGGTGGTGTTGCCATAGTGGAATCTTCGACAAACCCATCTTGTACGTAGATGCTTCGACGGCACGATACAAATAACTCTTAGATGCAGCACGACCAGATTTTCCAAAGCTCGAGCCATCTTCTTCACGGGTGATGCCCGCCTTTGTGGTCAGAACAATCTTCGCCTTCTGTTCGGCAGTGCCATTCCAACTATGGAATGCCTTACCTAGGAGAGCTTCATTGTGTCCCATAGTGTTCCACGACGGGGCGTAGATATCAGCGGTATCAAAGAGCGTGATACCGGCATCCATCGCTGCATGGATTGTTGCAATTGCACGCTCTGGCTCGTCGACTAAAAGCGGGTCGCGGTCATGGCGGAAGGACATCGGCATGCAACCCATACCGATCGCTGAGACTGTGAAGGGACCGAGGGTGCGCTGCTTGATCATGAGTCCAGCCTACCCAGGTCATTTTCTCTG
>DAINQZ010000036.1:0-4751 GCA_036742235.1 Candidatus Nanopelagicaceae bacterium
CATGGGATCGCAATGATCGTCCGGCGCGTCCTGCTCGCGATGACCGTAGCGAACGCCCGGCTCGCGAAGAACGACCTGCTGCAAAGTCATGGGATCGCAATGATCGTCCGGCACGTCCTGCTCGTGATGATCGCAGCGAACGTCCATCGCGTCCTGCTCGTCCAGATTTTGATCCACGCGATCGCGCACCGAAGAAGAAGTGGACACCACAAGAGGTCCGCAATTCAGAGCGTCCGTCACGTGATGATCGAAGCGAACGTGGCGAGCGCCCAGCGAAGAAGAGTGCCGCAGCGAAGCCTTATCGCACCAACAAGTTTGATCCAATGGCAGCAAAGCCAACTGAAGGATTCCGTGCGAAGTCTGCTGCTAAGAAAGCTGGCAAGAAGGCTGCACCAAAGACTTCAAAGCCAGGTCGTCCTGGTAAGCCTGCAGTAAAGAAGGCAGCCGGTAAGAAAGCTGCTGGCAAGAAGGCAGTTGGAAAGAAGAAGCCTCGTACTAAGTAAGAGTAATTAAGCGAGCTCAATCCGCTCGCTAAAGTATTGCGCGATCAGACCGGTGTTATGGCTAATAACCAGGACGCCGGTCTCTTTGCTTAATAGGGCAATGAGATCGAGCAACTTCTGTGTGTACTCGCTGTCTTGAGCGCTAACAGGTTCATCTAACAAGTAGAAATCTGCGTGTTGGATCAGGGCCAGGGCCACACTCACTCGTTGCTGCTGACCAAGAGAAAGTTCGGTGATCTTAAATGTGAAGATCTGACGAAGATCGAGAGCATCGATCACGGCATCAGCATGGTCTGCGCGGTTCTTTGGCTTGATGATCGCCAAGATCTCTTCAACTGTGAAGGCGAGTTCGAAGATTCGTCGCTGCGGTGCGATCGAACGAATCTCGGCCTGCTCCTTTGAGGAGAGCGAAGATATGTCCTTGCCATTAATCTCGATCGAACCAGCACGTGGCTTGAGAACCCCACCAATTAATTGAAGGAGCGTCGTCTTACCCGATCCATTTGGGCCTGTAAGAAGCGTTGCGCACTTATCTTGAATGACGGCATCAAAACCAGTGAAGATCTGATTTTTGCCGTGAGCAAAGGAGAGGCCCTTAATCTCAATCATTAGCCACCCACTGACTCTTTTGAGTACGGAGCAGAATGATGAGAGCGGGCGCACCGATCAAACTTGTGATGAGGCCAAGTGGGATCTCATGGGGCTGGAAGAGCACGCGGGCTAAGAGATCAGCAAGGAGTAAGAGCGTCGCACCGATTAGGGCCGAGAAGGTCAGCATCCGGCGATGTACTGGCCCCACAAGTAATCGCACAATGTGTGGAACCAAGAGACCTAAGAATGCGATAGACCCGACCGCGCTCACTGATGCGCCTACGAGAAATGCCATTCCAATAATCGCAATCAAACGAAGGCGTTTTGGATTGACTCCGATGTAATGACTGCTGCTCTCACCTAACGAATAAGCATCGAGCTTTCGTGAGACGAAGAAGGAGATGATGATTCCGATTTCGATAAATGGTGCGATCACTTGCACAGTGTTATTGGTGAGCAACGAGAGTGAGCCAAAGTTCCAGAACGAGAGGCTTTGAATCCCGGGTTTTGGCGAGATTGAAATGAGAATTCCAGCGGCTGCAGTGAGGATCGCAGAGATTGCGATACCAGTAAGCAAGAATCCATACCCTTTATTAGGTGCAAGAAGTTGTACGAGTAGCGCCGCCAGAATGGCGAAGAGGATTGCGGACATCGCATTCGTCCTGGATCCATAGGCTGCTGCCCCACTAGAGATAATGGCGATCGTTCCCAAGGTTGCACCACTGGATAGACCAATGAGCGTTGGTTCGGCAAGCGGATTACGGAAGATTCCCTGAGCGATTGCGCCAGCAATACCAAGGCCTGCGCCAATGATTACTGCACCGAGTGCGCGGGGGAATCTGATCTGCCAGACGGTTGTGCCATCAACACCAGAGTGGTTGGTGAGTAACTGCCATAGAGATGTGTGGAGCTGGACGATTCCGGTCCGTAATGAGAGCGCGAAGAGAACGAGGGCGATCGTTGAAAAGAGGATGTAGATCGCGACCTTTTTCATAAGGTAGATGCTTTCAGAATATCGTCCCGAAGGCGTGGAATAAGCGGAATTGTACGTGGACCAAAGGAGAGTAGTAACGAGTCATCGACGGTAACTACCCGCTTGTGCTGGCCGGCTTGAGTCTGGGCGATACCTGGCAACTGTACGAGACCCGACAAGCCACCGACAGATACCAAGCCCTTTGTCATCAACAAGATCACATCAGGGTTGAGCTTCACTAACTCTTCGGCGCTCATCGCGCTAAATGGTTGTGAGAGATTTGCAGCGCCAACATCGGTAAAGCCCATTGCCTGAATGAGTGAATCAGCGCCACTGCCTTTGCCACCGATCAAATAGATACTTGATGTTCCGCGTAGATAGAGGAAGACGACCTTGATGGGTTTGGTTTGATTGCTGATAGAAGTAATCTGACTTGTTAGTAATGCACCAGCCTTTGGTGTTCCGATGGCAGCCGCAACGGCACTCTCTTTTGCTGCAACTGTCTTCAAATCAAAGGTCGATGGAATCGTCACAATTTTGATGCCTGATTGCTTAAGAGTATCAAGAGCAGATGTCGGTGAAGTATTGGAGTCAATCAAGATCAAATCAGGCTTCTGTGCCAGGACAGTCTCAGTCGAAACGTTATGTCCGGGGTTATCGATCGGAATGGATGCAAGCTCAGGCATTGTAGAAGCGACATCTCGGCCAACCAAGCTGGATGTGTATCCGAGTGCTGCAACGATCTCAGCCGAACCGTTAGCGAGTGCCACAACTCGCTTAACCGTCGGAGCCTCACCGGAATGAACGATCGGCAATGTGATGTCGGTTGCAGAGATATCGGAGACGGTGGGCGTGGATGTAGCGCAACCCGTCAAAAGGAGTGCGGCAGAAAAGAACACCACCCTCAACTTCTTCATGGTGTGATTCTTTCAGAGTTCGAATAGTCGTTTACCGACGGTCACCATCAATCTGTCGGACCTGTCTCGCCTTCAAAAGCCTATATTTACCGCATGCAGAAGAAAGTCCTGGCGGGGGTCGTTGGCGTGGCTATCGCCTTAACCCAGCAATTTACGCCTGCTTTCGCGGCTACTTCAGTCACTGGTCCGCACGGTGAGACTCTGAAAGTCTCGAAGTCCATCTCGATCAAGAGCGGTGATTCGATCGTTGTTTCAGGTCAGCACTTTGATGAGACGGTCGGCATCTACGTGGCGATGTGCAAGGTGGTGCCAAAAGGGCAGCTACCAACACCATGTGGTGGTGGCGCGGATAAGACTGGCACTGAAGGTGCATCCGAATGGATCAGCTCCAATCCACCAACATACGGAATCGGATTAGCGAAACCATATCTACCCGGTGGTCGTTTTAGCGTGACACTAAAAGTTGCACCACTGATCTCAGTTCCAAATGGCAAAGCTATTGACTGTCGCAAGATTGCTTGCGCAATCTATACCCGCGCCGATCACACACGTGGCGATGACCGTTCGTATGACATCGCACTCCCTCTACAGTTCAAAAAATAATCCACTCATAATCGAAAGTAGGAAGATGAAGCGCTTAGTCACCACTATCGCAGCAACTGCAACACTCGCACTCGGGCTCACCTTTGCACCACAAGCACAGGCAGCGATGACAAAGGTCATGTGGACTGGCGCTGATGGCGCACCCGTCTCTGGTACCCCATCTGTTGCCGCTGGCGAGACCTTACATTTTGTTCTCGGGGGTTTTCCAACGGGACATGGCCTCTATGCCTACGAAGCTGTACAGCCAATGGCAGGCGCTCGTCCAACATTAACGAGTGCAAATATTCCTGCTCTTACAATGTGGATTAGCGCAGATCCCACTGCTCCCTCACACCCAACACAGGTGTTGGCCTTCACGATCGATAATGGCAATGCCTGGAACGCAGATTGTGCTCATCAACAATGTGGCTTATGGTTCCAATACGACCACACAAATGCGGCCGATCACAGCGAAGATCAATTCGTGCCATTTAACTTTGTAGCGGGAATGGGTGGCACGACCGCAGCCCCAACATCAGCTGCAACCGGCCTTGGCCCGGATCTTCTGACCGTGAAGGTAAATGGCAAGGCCTTGGTTCAAAATGTGCCTGGCACCATTGCTTACCGGACTCCGCTCACCTTTGATGTCACAACTGGTTCGGGTGTAAAGGCGACTCTCAAGTCATATACCCCTGACCTATGCCCAGTGAAAGGCAATGTTGTTGATGCACTTAAAGGAACGGGTATCTGTGACATTGCGGTTTCGTCCGTAGGTGATGCGACTCATGGTCCAGTATCTGCGCACTTCCCATTGATGGTCACACCTGCCGTGCAGACACTCAAGATCACTTCTGCAACGCTAAAGGTCGGTAAGTCCGTAGTTCTCTCCGCAACTACTGGTTTTGGTGAGATGGTTACATACAAGAGCGCTTCAAAGAATTGTTCGGTAAAGGGCTCAACCGTGAAGGCGATCAGCGCTGGATCATGTTCCGTCAGTGCAACAGCGCCGGGAACAGCAAATTACTCAGCTCTCGCTACCAATGTGGTTGTGACTGTAAAGAAGTAATCTAGAAAGTATTAAACCAGGGCTCGGAGTCCAGCAAGTGCGAATTTTGTAGCACTCTGGATTTCGAGCTCTGCGTCATTTCCGGCATCAATGCGAACTGATGCGGCATCTGTGACGCT
>DAINQZ010000036.1:4851-10760 GCA_036742235.1 Candidatus Nanopelagicaceae bacterium
AGTTCCATAGCCGCAGTAATTAACTGCTGACGGCGTAGTTCACGGTGAGCGATCAGGGTTGGGGCTTGGATCTTTGGCACAGGGCAATTATCGCTTGCGAGATTCAAAATAGCGACCCAAAAGGATGGCACTCATAGTCATTGCGACGCCGGTCACTAAGTATGAGCTGATCGAGGTATGTGCAGCAGGGGCGAGCCAGTCAAGTAGGAGCGCGCCCACTAATTGCCCGCTGACGCTCGCAAGCACAAAATTCAGAATTCCCATCTGCTTCACAGTAAAGGCTGAAACAGAGATGAAGATAACGCCGATTGGACCGCCAGCATAGAGCCAGATATTCGAAGGCAACGTACCGATAGCGCCACCGTTGGCAAGGTTGACGGTAAGTGCAACGATGAGAACAACCGATCCCATGAGGAAGTTCAAGAAGGCAGTAGCAAGTGGTCTAGTAGCAACAACATTAACGCGGCCGTTAAGCGCTTGTTGGAATGCGATCACTACACCAACAATGAGTGTTAATAGAATTGCAAAGAGCGAGATCGTCGCTTTTGATAGATCTGGATAAACAGCGACGGTCACTGCAAAGAGCGTGACGATTGCTGCGAAGATGCGAGGAATCGTAATCTTCTTTTTGCCTGCTGGGCTAATACCTAACTTATCCACGAGCAGGGAGGCGACTGTCTGACCGCCAGTTGTTGCGATCGTGAAGATTGCAACGCCAAGTTGTGGAACGGTAATGGATTGCGTCGCAACAAAGAAGCCACCACCCATTCCGCCAATTACTTCCCAGCGACGAAGCCGGCCAGAGGTAAGACCCTTCCAGATATTACGAAGACCAGCGCGTTCATTCTTGATTCCAAAGCAGAGAATGAAGAGCACAATCCAGCCAGTGCCAAAGGAGATGATCGCAGCAGCGATGCCGTTATGAATATCTTTTGATAGTTGTCCGTTGAGTCTTGATTGAACTGCAGTGAGAGCCCCGACAAATACTGCTAATAAGGGATAGAGCATTAGCGAATCAGATCCATGGCTAGTTCACGCATGGTATCTTCGAACCATCTACGCTCTTTCCATTTGCAAGCTGGCCGTAATTAATCTTTGTCGGCTTTGGTGAGGCAGAGGCTGATGCTGCTGGAGAAGGAGTTGCCTTCGTTGGATAGAAGAGATCCTTCACAAATTTACGGACTGTAGGTAGATCAACCTTGTTTACAGATTGGCCATTGATCATCGCATAACCCTCGATTGGGAGGGTATGGAAGGTGATATTTCCACCAGTGAGCGCCTTCGCCTGTGGCAAGAAACCGAGAACATCCCAACCAGAGTCGATCACGACATCCTTCTTTGCGACATTAAGAAGCGAAGAGAGCTTGCCGATATCACCGAAGATTCCTTGGGTTCTAAATTTTGTGATCACGCCGGTGATGAATGCTTGCTGCCGATGGGTTCGATCGAGGTCACCATTTGGGAGTCCATGACGCTGACGAACAAACTTGAGTGCATCGACACCCGTAATAGTTTGGAGTCCAGCAGGGAAGACCGCACCAGAATACTGCGAATCGTTCACTGCCTTATTGAGGCAGACTTGAATTCCACCAACCGCATTTGCGAGATCATAGAAGCCAACTAAATTTACCTCGGCGAAGTGATCGATCGGTATTTGTAAGAATTGTGAGATCGTCTTGATTGTTGCGGTACGACCAGCTTCACGTGAGAGTGCTTCAAGTTGGGGATTTTTTACCCCTTGCTTATAGAGCGCAGATTCAGAGAGGTATTTCGCATAACCATATGCCTCTTTAATCTTCTTTGAGCTCTGTCCTGGCACATCGACATAATCATCGCGCGGAATCGAAATCGCTACTGCCTTCTTACCGTCTGCAGGAATATGAATCACAATCATCGTGTTGGTGTTGTATCCGCCAACTTGGCTTGTTGATCCGACGTGCATGAGATCCAAGAGCTTGCGCGGCAAATCAGATCCATCATTTGCACGACGTGAATCGAGGCCGATCAACAAGATATTGGTATCGCCGCCACCCGATTGGGCTGCGCCATTGAGGGCGTGCGAACGTGGAATGGCGGATCCTGCAGTTTTGGCGAAGAAGCCAAAGGCGAGTGAGAGGAGGACGACGCCGATCGAAAGGCCAGCAAGAATTTTCGAAGGTAGTCCGCGCATTTGCATAATTGTAGTGGGTGTTCAGCAACTGATCCCCGCTCTGCCGTCGTGGAAGCCTGAGAATTAACGGAAAGCACCGTAAAATCGCGGTTATGAGTAAAGTCAATGATTTCAATACGAAGCTGGCGGCAAAGAT
The DNA here is from genome assembly GCA_036742235.1 of Candidatus Nanopelagicaceae bacterium. GTDB lineage: Bacteria > Actinomycetota > Actinomycetes > Nanopelagicales > Nanopelagicaceae > PALSA-747. Next base: position 7,158 of record DAINQZ010000036.1, read on the forward strand.
CACAAGTGGTGTTGCAACCATGTGGTGTGCCTATATCTTCGCGGCGATCGCATTGGTCTCCTTGCCCGCCGCAATCAATAGCCACAATCTCATCACCATTGTCGGATGGATCGCCCAGACATTTCTTCAGTTGGTACTTCTCTCCATCATCATGGTCGGACAGAATGTGGCATCGGCTTCGGTCGAGCAGAAGATCAATGAGACACATACTGCCTCATTGGGTGAATTTGAATTAGCAAAAGAGGCACGAATCCTTGCTAATCAAGAGCTAACCGAACTTAAGCAGATTGCAGCAGATATCCACCGCGTCCTGAAGGATATTGAGAGCCGAGATAAGTGAGTTCGGTCCGCGAAGTTCTTTCGCGTCGCAACTTTCAGAGGTTTCTTGCGGCACGATTGATCTCTAATTTTGGTAACGGCATGGGAACAATCGCTCTTGCATTTGCAGTTCTGCATATGCGCGGGGGTTCGGCGACCGAACTTGGCATTGTTGTTGGTTCAACTTCACTTGCTTATTTAATCGTTAGCCCCTTTGGCGGCGTTATTGCAGACCGTTATGGACGTATCCGTATGGCTGCAATCACCGATGCTTGGGGCGGCATTGTCTTACTCATACAAGCGATCTGGTTCACCACAGGACACGTTCCATTCTGGTTCTTACTCTTTGCACAAATTAACTTCGGAGTGATGTGGGCGATCTTCTGGCCATCACTTGCCGGGATTGTCCCCGCACTTGTAGAGAATGAAGATCATCTGATGACCGGTAATGCGCTAACTCAGATGACATCTAATTTGATGTTGATCCTGGGTTCATCCATCGGCGGTTGGATTATCGCAACCAAAGGAAGTTCCACCGCTCTCATTATCGATTCGACTACCTTCATAATCTCGGGCCTTATTGTTCTCACGTTGCGACATCTCACCATTGCGCCAGAACCAAATGAGAACACCATGATCGATGACCTCTTACATGGCTGGAAGGTCTTCTTATCCTTCCGCTGGATCGTGATTGTCGTCTTCGGCTTCTCATCTGTCTTCATGTGTTGGTCAGCAATTGATTCCGTGCTTGGGCCTTTACTTGCTATTAAAAAATTCCACGGTGCATCTTCCTGGGCAACGATCGTTGCAATGGAATTCGTCGGTTATCTCGCCGGATCGCTGATCGCTATCAAGGTTCGGCCCAAGTATCCGATGCGCTTCTTACTCCTTGGCACATATGCAATCTGTGGATACTTAATTGCGCTTGCATTTAGTAACTCGGTCTGGATCATCGCACTCTTCGCCTTCTTCTTCGGCATCAACTTCGATCTCTGGGGAGCCATTTGGAGTACATCACTTCAACGTGAGGTACCGAAGGAGTCTCTCTCACGAGTATCTGCCTTTGATGGCATGGGCACGCTTCTCACCAGGCCAATCGGTGTAGCAGTGGCTGCACCACTTGCCAGCGCGATTGGTCTGCAGAGCACCTTTCTCTGGATGGCAGCGCTCTGCGCGATCGTGATCACTGGGATGCTCGCCTTCCCCACAGTCTGGAAGATGCAGCTCACAGAGAATTCTTAGATTCCCTTGATTATTCTTTGGGGATAGCGGGCTTATATGAGGCCCTGATGGACTCAAAGTACACATCGGAATACGGGAGAGTGAGATGCGCTTCACAAGTACGGCTTCAAAGATAACTATTGGATTTATTGTTGGGGCAACAACGGTTGGCGGAATTGCAACGGCAGCCGGAACTTTCACACAATCGACAGCAGTGGCATGTGCAGATAACCGCACCGGAGCCCTCTACATTTCTAAGGATGGTACCTGTGCATCCACACGTACCGCAGTCGCGCTTGGATCACCAGCTGGCTCACTCAAAGGAGTGATCTCAAAAGTTTCACCAAGTGTTGTGACAGTTAACGTAACAACGCCAGCCGGTGGCGATACCGGTTCTGGATCAATTATCCAGAGCACATCCACTTATTCGTATATCTTGACGAACAATCACGTCATTGATGCGGCAATGAATGGTGCAGGTACAGTCGATATCGAATTGAATAGTGGTGATTCAGTTCCAGCCACAATTGTCGGACGCGATGTGAACTATGACCTTGCTGTTCTCAAGATAAATCAAGGAAATCTCACTCCAATTGCAATTGGTGACTCATCATCGATTTCGATCGGCGATACTGCGATCGCCTTTGGCTCACCGCTTGGGCTATCAAACACCGTAACTTCAGGAATCTTCTCGGCCTTCAATCGCCCAGTCACCACTCAACAAAGTGGCGGAGTGAACTCATACGTGGATGCGATTCAGACCGATGCCGCAATCAACCCAGGAAACTCTGGCGGACCACTCACTGATGCATCAGGAAATATGGTTGGCGTGAACTCGGCGATCGCATCCACTGGTTCATCATCACTAGGTGGGCAAGCTGGAAATATTGGTCTTGGATTTGCAATTCCGATCAACGAGGCAAAGCGCATCTATACCGAGATCATCACAACTCCAACCCATCAATCTTCACGCCCATTCCTCGGTGTCGGCTTCGACTCGAATTACACCGGCGTTGGTGCAAAGGTGCTATCACTCGTCGCAGGAGAGGCAGCTGCGAAAGCCGGCATTCCAGTCGGATCAATCTTTACTCAGATCGACGGCGTACGGATCCCAGATACCGTAACTGCCATCGTTCGAATCCGAGCTAGCGTGCCTGGTGCAACCATCAAGATTGTGGCGAAGTTGCCAGATGGGTCTACCAAGACCTTCTCGGTAGTTCTAGGTAGCACAACGAACTAGCGGCTATAACAGCAGACTAGACTCGCCACTATGACCAAGGATTCGTCATGGTGGCGAGATGCTGTTATCTATCAGATCTATCCCCGCTCGTTCCGCGATGCGAATGGCGACGGAGAGGGCGATCTCGCTGGCATTATTGAAGGGCTTCCTTATCTAGCTTCGCTCGGTGTTGATGCGCTCTGGCTATCACCGATTTATCGCTCACCAAACAACGATGGTTTCTACGATGTTGCCGATCCACGCGATATCGATCCGCTCTTTGGCACACTTGCAGATGCCGAACTCCTCATCAAAGAGGCGCATGAATGCGGACTCAAGGTCATCTTCGACATCATTCCAAACCATTTCTCCTCAGATCATGAATGGTTCCAAGCAGCACTACGGGCTGCCCCCGGATCAGCTGAGCGCGCTCGATTCCATTTCTACGATGGCCGTGGCGAAAACGGTGAGCTTGCACCAAATAATTGGAACTCACTCTTCACGGGTTCGGCCTGGAGCCGCACGCCAGATGGTCAGTACTACCTGCACCTCTTCGATTCATCACAGCCTGATTTGAATTGGGATAACCCCGAAGTCCACGCCGACTTTGAGAAGACGCTCCGCTTCTGGCTAGACCGCGGGATCGATGGATTCCGAATCGATGTCTCACACGGACTGGTTAAAGAGAATATCTTGGTCGACCATCGCGACCCAGATCTACTTACTAAGGCGCTACGCATCGATACAAAGGATGTAACCGCAGAGCAGCGTGCTGATCTATTGAGTGATATGCCATTCTTTGATCGTGATGGTGTTCACGAGATTTATCGTCAGTGGCGCAAGAT
>DAINQZ010000037.1:0-7601 GCA_036742235.1 Candidatus Nanopelagicaceae bacterium
TCGACTTGTAGCGCTTCATCATTGACGTGATGGGCTTCAACATCTTCATCCGCCTGACATATGACCGTCCAATAGGCCCAATCACCATGATCATCGACATAGGTTTCGATCGGTCTAATGAGATCTTTCTCAATGCCACACTCTTCATGACCTTCTCGTGCAGCAGCATCAAAGATCTCTTCGTGTGAGTCTCGAGCGCCACCTGGAATTCCCCAGGTATCGCCGTTATGAACCCACGGGGCGCGGTGCTGAAGCAAGATTGCGCCGTCGCGAACAAGGAGGAGGCCAGCTGCACCGTTGAGGCCCCAATGTCGATTGCCGCACGAGCACTCAACCCAACCATCACCATCGCGAACTGCCATGCCAGAAACCTACCTCGTATCCACAGGATCACTTATCTGAATCTCCGATATCCACACTTATTCAAAGTTGATACGAGGCGCCTTCGTGAGTCACCTACGCTGCATGGGTGTACCCCATCAAAAGATTCTCGTTCTCGATTCTTCTCTTGACCTCACTCTCTTCGGGGACGGTGATCACATCTCCCACCTATGCATCGCAATGCACCAATAATGTTTGTATCGATGTGCATACCGATCCCATCACAGGAAAGGTGATCATCGATGCTACAAAGAAGATCCCTGGCTCAACGATTGCACCCGTAGCACCCAAGCCGGTTGTGCATCCGACACCGAAACCGACTGTGAAACCATCACCGAAACCAACGGTGAAACGAACTATCAATCCCACACCTCGCCCTTATGTGCGGCACGTTCCCTATGTTTACCACCCACCAAAGCCAAAGCCGGCAGCAACGATCGCTCCACCCAAAGAGGTGGCAGCATTAAATCTGGCAGATCAGATCTCACAACTTCTTCCGATGCGACATATCTACGTTCAACCGCCGACCGGAGTAATCGCGCAGATTCCTACCTACTTTTGGACGGATACCAACTCAATCTTCACCACCGCCGCTTCGATATTGGGAGTTTCAGTGGGCGTGACTCTCAACCCAACCTTTCTCTGGCAGTTCGGAGATGGAAGTTCATTCTCGACAACGGATCCAGGAGCGCAACTTCCGGATAAGACGATTACACACAGATATAAGAAGGCCGGACGGTACACCTGCACCTTGATTGTTTCGTGGCTGGGGAGTTGGAGTGCAGGCGGCTACTCATATCCTGTAATCGGCAGCGCAATCATCCAGTCGTACTCCACCATGATTGAGGTTGCCCCGGCGCCCACGATTTTCGGCAATTAACAGCGCTATCATCATTAACAGGGGTCAATTCTCCACAAGGCGAAAGAAATGGCGAGTGAAAGATGAGGGCGAGGGAGAACCTTCGCTCATGACAACACTGACTAATCCTCATGACTTACTAGCAGCAGTACCATTCCTTATCGGTTATCACCCTGAAGATTCGCTCGTTCTATTATCAATCCGAGATCAGAGCGTGGGCGTGGCCATGCGGATTGATTTTCCGGAAGAGGTTGATCGCGATCAGATCGAGGTCTTGATCGCCCATCTACGAAGACAAGAATGCGATGGCGTATTGGTTGTTGCCTACCTACCCGATGGCGCGGCGACGCCCAATCCAATTTCGCAAGCACTATGCATCGAGATCTCGGCTGTTGGAATAAATCTCCATGAGAGCCTCGAAGTGCGGGGTGGCCGTTGGCGATCGATCATCTGCGGGGATGAAGTTTGCTGTCCGCCGGAAGGCAATCCGCTGCCAGAGTTCACCTCATCACCTGTGACCGCCGAACATGTTGCCGAAGGCGTTGCGCTTCCATATTCGGATGTGCATGAGTTGAGGTCTTCGCTCTATGCCAAAGAACCTTCGGTCGCTCTCCTTGCAGAACTCGCTCAGATTGATCCAATCGACTACTTCGCATCAGATTTCAATCGCTTGCAACGTGAAGGAGCCCTTGCGGTAGATCGTCTGATTGCGGAGTTCGATGAGAAAGGTGTCGAAGTCGGCCGTGATCTCGTTGCGCTTGTACTCGTTCGACTGCGAGACCTACAGATTCGTGATTACGCACTTGGAATAGCAGATAGTGAAAATCATCTCCTGCTCACTTCCTTATGGCGATGGCTAACTTCGCTCGCGCCGCAGGGATTTGCTGCAGCTCCTGCGACCTTGTACTCCGAACTCATGTATGAAAGTGGAGAGGGAGCGATTGCGACTCGAGCACTCGAGCGTGCGCTAGCCGATACGCCGGATTACCCGCTGGCGAAACTACTTCGTCGAACATATGCCGCAGGCTGGGAACCATCGCAATTTCGCCAGATGCGCTCAGAGCTCCACCCAAGGATCTGTCAGGCGCTCTTCGCCGATCTTCAGGAGGGGTAGTATCCATATTGGCAGATGAGGATGAATGTCGAGTGCCTTCGACTACCGTCTATCACCTTCGACTACTCAATGACGAGGAGATTTCGAGTGATTATTGGTGTTCCAAAAGAGATTAAGAATAACGAATCTCGAGTTGCTTTGACTCCCGCGGGTGCGCATTCGCTCGCTTCATCACATACCGTTCTGATTGAATCTGGAGCTGGAGTTGGTTCGGCGATCACAGATGATCAGTATCGAGCTACCGGAGCCACAATCGTTTTTAGCGCAGACGAAGTTTGGGAGCGCGCGGACCTGATTCTCAAGGTGAAGGAACCCATCCCTGTTGAATATCCGAGAATGCGGAGAGGGCAAGTAATCTTTACTTACCTTCATCTTGCCGCTGACAAAGAACTTACCCTGGCCCTGATGGCAAGCGGATCCACAGCTATCGCCTACGAGACTGTCGAAATTGGTCGATCGCTTCCTCTCTTAGCGCCAATGTCAGAAGTTGCGGGTCGGATGTCGATCCAGGTCGGAGCAACCGCATTGCAGCGGCCACATGGCGGTCGGGGGGTTCTCCTTGGAGGAGTACCTGGAGTGAAACCTGGAAAGGTTGTGATTCTCGGCGGTGGTGTAGCTGGGATAAATGCTGCAGCGATGGCTCATGGACTTCGTGCCGATGTCTCGATTCTAGATCTCAATCTCAATCGCCTGGCTGAGATCGAGAACATTTTTAATGGGCAGGTGAGAACGATCGCCTCTTCAGCTCATGCAATTGAAGAGGAACTTTTAGAAGCTGATTTGGTTATCGGTTCAGTCTTAGTGCCGGGGGCTAAAGCTCCTAAACTTGTGAGCGACTCACTTGTCTCACGGATGAGACCCGGATCAGTTCTTGTCGACATTGCCATTGATCAAGGTGGCTGCTTCGAGGGATCTCGGGCAACGACACATGCCGAGCCAACCTTTAAAGTTCATAACTCGATCTATTATTGCGTTGCGAATATGCCTGGCGCTGTACCAGCAACCTCTACCCATGCGTTAGCGAATGCCACGATCAGATATGTAATGGCCGTTGCGAACAAAGGATGGGAGCGCGCTCTCAATGATGATGCGGCGCTGGCCGGTGGGCTCAATATCCACGACGGCAAGATCATGTATGCCGCCGTTGCGCAGGCTCATGGGCTCTAGAGATCTGACTTTACATTCGCGTAACAAATCGCTGAGAGTCTGTATCCATGAGTGATGAGATGAGCAAGCAAGAGGAGTTCGTTCTCCGTACCCTGGAAGAGCGTTCGATTCGATTCGTACGCTTGTGGTTCACCGATGTCCTTGGCTTCTTGAAGTCAGTTGCTATCGCACCGGCAGAGCTTGATTCAGCATTTGCCGAAGGTATTGGTTTTGATGGATCAGCGATCGAAGGGTATGCCCGCGTCACTGAGTCAGATATGTTGGCGAAGCCAGATGCTTCAACTTTTGCGATCCTGCCGTGGCGTACCACCGCACCTGGCGCCGCCCGCATGATCTGCGACATCACCATGCCAGATGGAACGCCATCTCAATCTGACCCACGCAATGTTTTGAAGCGAACTCTCCAACGCGCAGCCGATATGGGGTACACGTGCTACACCCATCCCGAGTTGGAGTTCTTCCTCTTTAAGAATGCACCTGAATCAGGATCAGCTCCGATTCCAGTCGATCAAGGCGGATACTTCGATCACACACCTACCGCGATCGGCCAAGATTTCCGTCGCCAAGCTATCACGATGCTTGAGGCGATGGGCGTCTCAGTCGAGTTCTCTCATCACGAAGGCGCCCCCGGTCAACAGGAGATAGACCTCCGTTACGCCGATGCACTGAGCACTGCGGATAACATCATGACGGCTCGCCATGTCATTAAGGAAGTTGCACTCGATCAAGGGGTTCACGCCTCATTTATGCCAAAGCCATTCACTCAGTACCCAGGTTCTGGAATGCATACTCACTTCTCACTCTTCAAGGGTGAGGCGAATGCCTTCTACCAAGAAGGCGCGCCATTTGGTCTCTCACCGGTCGGCCGCTCCTTTATTGCAGGAATTCTTAAGCATGCCCGCGAATTCACCGCAATCACTAATCAATTCGTTAATTCATATAAGCGCATCTCTGGCGAAGGCGAAGCTCCAGCTTTCATCACCTGGGGTCATAACGATCGCTCATCGCTCGTTCGAATTCCGGCCTACAAACCACTCAAGGAGAATTCCACCCGAGTAGAAGTTCGTTCACCTGATTCAGCATGCAACCCATATTTGGCCTTTGCGGTCATCATCGCTGCTGGCCTCGAAGGAATCGCTGGCAGCTATGAACTTACCGAAAATGCTGATCCAGAGGCGCTGCCAAGGAACCTCGACGAGGCGATCAAGGCAATGGAGAGTTCTGCCTTGGTTCGCACCACATTGGGGGAGCCGGTCTTTGAATATGTCCTGCGGAACAAGCGCGCTGAGTGGACTGATTACAGCAAGCAGGTCAGCGCCTACGAGATCGATCGATATTTGCCGATCCTCTAAAGCTGATTTAGAGTTAGTCCTATGAAGCGCAGCCTCCTCCTTAGCTGCCGTGGCGGGGCCAAGTAACCGGTCCCCTCGCCGCGGGGTTTGGTGTTGCCGGTTAACAACCAGATCCCAGCAGTCACACTGCACCTAAAAGTTTTATAAGGAGAATTGAAATGACCTTTCCAGAGCAGAAGCCTTCGAAGATGCCGGCGCATCGGTATGCACCCTTTATTCCAGTCGATCTCAAAGATCGCACCTGGCCCGCAAAACAGATTACGAGGACTCCGCAATGGTGTTCGGTAGATCTGCGCGATGGTAACCAAGCCCTTATCGATCCCATGGATTCCCAACGCAAGCTCGCGATGTTCAATCTGCTCGTCGCCATGGGTTACAAGGAGATCGAAGTAGGTTTTCCTTCCGCATCACAGATGGATTTCGACTTTGTGCGCAAGATCATTGAAGAGGGTTTGATCCCTGATGACGTTGTCATTCAAGTTTTAACCCAGGCGCGCGAACCGCTAATCCGACGCACCTATGAATCACTCAAAGGCGCGAAGCAAGCGGTGGTGCACCTCTACAACTCCACATCGACCCTTCAACGCCGAGTCGTCTTTGGTCAAGATAAGGCCGGGATCAAGAAGATCGCTACCGATGCTGCTGCTCTTTGCATGGAGTTGCGCAGTATGGTCCCCGATACAAAAATATTCTTTGAGTATTCACCAGAGTCCTACACCGGAACTGAACTCGAATTCGCACTCGAAGTCTGCGATGCAGTGAACGATATCTTCAAGCCAACTCCAGACCACAAGACCATCATCAATCTCCCGGCTACGGTCGAGATGGCAACACCTAATGTCTACGCAGATTCGATTGAATGGATGCATCGCAACCTTAAGTATCGAGATAGCATCGTGCTCTCTCTTCATCCACATAACGATCGCGGTACTGGTGTAGCTGCAGCCGAACTCGGCTATCTAGCGGGCGCTGATCGCATCGAAGGAACGCTCTTTGGAAATGGTGAACGAACCGGCAATGTCTGCCTCGTTACCCTTGGACTCAATCTCTTTAGCCATGGCGTAGATCCGCATATCGATTTCTCAAATATCGATGAGATACGTCGCACTGTTGAATATTGCAATCAACTGCGCGTACCTGAACGCCACCCATACGGCGGAGACCTTGTCTTCACTGCCTTCTCTGGATCGCACCAAGATGCGATTAAGAAGGGCTTTGACCATATGGCGATTGATTCAGCAGCCGCTGGCGTCCACGTTGATCAACATACGTGGGCGGTGCCATACCTTCCGATCGATCCAAAGGATATTGGTCGATCCTACGAAGCGGTCATCCGCGTTAATAGCCAATCAGGTAAGGGCGGAGTCGCCTACTTGATGAAGAATGAACATCACCTCGATCTACCGCGCAGATTGCAGATTGAATTTAGCCAAGTAGTTCAAGCAAAGACCGATCACGAGGGCGGGGAAGTAACGCCTGCTGACTTGTGGCAGATCTTTGAAGATGAATATCTTCCGGCTGATTCCAATACCTGGGGACGCTTCCGACTTAAAGGCTTAAGTCAGTCATCGCACATGGATGAGGATGTAAAGCTCTCGGTTGATATTGCTGACAACGGTCAGGTTCAGAGTTTCTCTGGAAGCGGGAACGGACCGATTGCTGCCTTCATTCACATCATCTCTGGCTACACCGATAAGCAGGTTCGAGTCCTCGATTACTACGAACATGCGCTCTCGGCTGGTGGAGATGCTAAGGCTGCCGCCTATCTCGAGTGCGAAGTCGATGGGAAGACATTCTGGGGAGTCGGAATCGACCCCTCGACTACAACTGCGGCACTTAAAGCGGTGATTTCCGCGGTCAATCGCGCTCTTCGCGCCTAATCACCACTACCTTCTGAGGGTGGCGGTATATCGAGATCAAGCAGTGGTGCTGCGAACCCAGAAGTTGGGCGAAGCCGACCGGATCATCACCCTGCTTACTCGCGAACATGGCCGAATTAAGGCCGTCGCCAAGGGTGTTCGCCGAACGAAGTCGCGTTGGGGCGCTCGCCTTGAACCGACGAGCCATGTCGATCTCCAGCTCTACTCAGGGAAATCGCTCGACACTATTACCCAAGCGGTGAGCATCGAGAATTTTGGCGAACGCTTGAGCGAGAACTATCAGCACTGGACGGTCGCTAATGCCATCCTTGAGTCAGCCGAGCGTTTTACTCAGAACGAACACGAACCTGCACTCCAGCAGTACATCCTTATTACTGGTGCGCTGAAAGCGCTCGCCCATGAGAGTTACGACCCATCACTCATTCTCGATGCCTACATGCTGCGCTCGCTCTCGATCGCTGGGTATGCACCTTCACTGATGAACTGCTCAATCTGTGATGAACCTGGGCCTCATAAGTTCTTCTCCCTTGTTGGTGGGGGATCGGTCTGCACATCATGCAAGCCATCTGCCGCACCGACCCCTGCACCAGAATCCTTAGCGCTCATGTCCGATCTTCTTTCGGGGGATTGGGAGTCGGCATCTGCCTCAGAACTTCGGCATCGCCGTGAAGCATCCGGCTTGATCTCGGCATACCTGCAGTGGCACTTAGAAAGAGGTTTACGTTCCCTTCCTCTCGTTGAGAGAATGTAGCCGTGTCACCATCGAAGTCATCAAAGAAGGTCATTGCGCCGACGCCCCATCCCACTGGTGCGAGACCGCCAAAACTAAAACCCGAACAGATTCCTGG
>DAINQZ010000037.1:7701-10674 GCA_036742235.1 Candidatus Nanopelagicaceae bacterium
AATATGTGCGTGAATTACGGTGGCCGAGCAGAACTTGTCGATGCAACAATGGCGATTGCGCAAGAAGTCGCAAAGCGAAAGTTGAAGCCAGAGGCGATTACGGAGAAGTTGCTCTCAGCCCACCTTTATAACCCTGAGATGCGCGATGTCGATCTCTTCCTGCGGTCATCAGGAGAGCAGCGGACATCAAACTTCCTGCCATGGCAATCGGCTTACGCAGAGATGGTTTTTATGGATGTCTTGTGGCCCGATGTCGACCGCAGAACGCTGTGGGAGGCGATTGAGATCTATGCCGAACGTGAACGAAGGTTCGGTAAGGCGTAAAGGATTATTCCGGCAACTAAGCCCCAGAACGGTGCGCCAAGTTGCAGTGGATGGATACCGCTGATCGTTACAAGCACGGTTACAAGTGCAGCTTCGCGACCACGGCTCTCACTGACTGATTCATGGAGTGAATTCGCAAGTGCTGGAAAGAGCGCTAATCCTGCTAATGCAGCGAGCATTGCTGCAGGAAGTGCGCCGAAGAGCGTGAGGATAGAAGAGCCGACAATGCCGGCCGCAATATAGACAAGGCCCGTGACGACGCCTGCGGTATATCGAGTTGATCGATCTGGGTCGGCATGTTCTCCTACGGCAATACTTGCAGTGATTGCAGAAGTATTTACGCCACTATTGAGGAATCCAGCGCTGACCAACGAGAAGATTCCCGATATAACGAGTGATTGACTGTGCGGAGCCTTATAGCCATTGCTCTTGAGCACAGCAAAGCCTGGTGCGAATTGGGTAGCCAAAGTAAGTAGGAACATCGGGAGTGCAAGATTCACTAGCGAGCTAAGCGTGAAGTGCGGATTTACCCAGACGAGGTGAGTAATACCAAAGTGCGGGGAGTGGAGTGAAATCTTCTTTGTGATCGCCGAGATCACTACGCCAACTACAAGGACGAGTACAACTGGTGCGCGCATCGAGAGTATTCGAGCCAGGAAGTAAGCAATCACCATTCCAGCGACGATCCATGGGTTGGAAGAAAATTGAGTGAAGATTCCGACGCCGAAGTTGAAGAGCACGCCCGCTAGCATCGCCATCACGAGCTGGTGAGGTACCGCCTTCATGATGCGAGGCATCACCTTTGTTACGCCGACCACGATGAAGAGAATAGAGACGATGATGTAAGAAGCGACCGCTTCTTCAATAGAGTGGGTTTTAAGGCTAGTGACTAAGAGAACGATCGCTGCGGTGGAAGTCGATCCGATCATCGGCATTCGGTAACGCAACGATAAGTAAAGGCCCAGCGCCCCCGACATCACCCATGAGGAACAGATCCAGGTGGCAGTTTGTGCGGTCGTGAAGTTTCCAGCCTTTGCCGCCTCTAACATGATGACGATCGGCCCGGTCGCTGCTACGAGTACAACAAGGAGGCCAGAGACGAGCGAGCTAATGCGAAGGGAGCGCGGGAAATCGCGGAGGTTGGCCCAGAGCGCAAGAGGTGCGGAAGTGTTCTTCGTTCCCTTATACAAGTCAGAGCCCATATGGCGATTCTAAGACCCGATAGCGGGTAAAATTACGATCCTTGCAGCCCGCAAGAGAAGTAAAAGCCGACAGCCAGCCGGAGGAGAAAATCATGGCCGCAGATCGTTTAGAGACAATTGTTAGTTTGGCAAAGCGCCGTGGGTTCGTCTACCCATCATCTGAGATTTACGGCGGATTGCGCGCATCCTGGGATTACGGCCCATTGGGCGTTGAGCTCAAGAACAATGTAAAGCGCCAATGGTGGCGTGCAATGGTTCAGGGACGCGAAGATGTAGTCGGCCTTGATTCGTGCGTGATCTTGGCTCGTGAAGTCTGGGAGGCATCAGGCCACGTCGAGACATTTACCGATCCGCTTACCGAATGTACTGAGTGCCACAAGCGCTACCGCGCCGATCATTTAGAAGAGGCCTTTGAAGCGAAGAACGGTCGCCAGCCAACATCCATGGATGAAGTGAACTGCCCAAATTGTGGCAACAAGGGAAAGTTCACCCAGCCGAAGCAATTTTCAGGATTACTCAAGACCTATCTCGGCGCCGTTGAAGATGAGAGTGGTCTTGCCTATCTTCGTCCAGAGACAGCGCAAGGTATCTTCATCAACTTCGACAACGTCGCGCAGACCTCTCGAAAGAAGCCACCATTTGGTATCGGTCAGATTGGAAAATCTTTCCGTAACGAGATTACGCCCGGAAACTTTATCTTCCGTACCCGTGAATTCGAACAGATGGAGATGGAGTTCTTCGTCGTTCCCGGTACTGATGAAGAGTGGCATCAATATTGGATCGATACCCGCTTGGCTTGGTATACCGGTCTAGGAATTAACCCTGATCGTCTCCGTCTCTTTGAGCACCCGAAAGAGAAGCTCTCACATTATTCAAAGCGCACCGTCGATATCGAATACAAGTTTGAGTTTAATGGAACCGAGTGGGGCGAGCTCGAAGGTATTGCAAGCCGTACCGACTTTGACCTGAAGGCGCATGGCGCAGCATCTGGCAAGGATCTCTCATGGTTTGACCAAGAGAAGAATGAACGTTGGGTTCCGTATGTCATCGAACCTGCGGCGGGTGTTGATCGCTGCACACTCACCTTCATGATGGATGCCTTTACTGAGGATGAAGCACCTAATTCAAAGGGCGAGATGGAGAAGCGAGCTGTGATGAAGCTTGATTACCGTCTCTCTCCAATCAAGGTAGCTGTTCTTCCGCTATCGCGTAATGCTGATCTCTCGCCAAAGGCGCGCGATCTTGCGGCAGAACTTCGTCAGTACTGGTCTGTCGACTTCGATGATTCTGGCGCGATCGGTCGTCGTTATCGTCGTCAAGATGAGATCGGAACACCATTCTGTATCACGATCGACTTTGAGACGCTTGAAGATCAGGCGGTGACTATTCGCCATCGCGACACGATGGCACAAGAGCGGATCGCCCTTGATCAAGTACAGGCGTGGCT
>DAINQZ010000038.1:0-2757 GCA_036742235.1 Candidatus Nanopelagicaceae bacterium
CTTACTTTTCGGTCCAGTCCATCCACTTAAGAACAACGCCTTCACGAAGTGCCCACGGGCAGATCTCTAATTCACGTAGGTCAAGATTTCGCATGACAGATTCAGTGACATAAGCGCCAGCAACAATCTGTCGGGCACGGTTCGCCGAAACACCAGGTAGTCGGGTTCGTTCTTCAAGCGTCATATCGCCGAGTCGATTGCAAATTTTTCGGATCGCATCAATCTTGATGTTCTTGCCATTTCCATCAAACCAATCACCACAAAGTCTGGCGAGTGTGCGAAGCGTCTTCGAGGTCGCAATCGCGCGATCAGTATCTTGGTGATGAACGAGTGCCGGAAGAATTGAATCAAGTTGCTCTTCGATATGTTCACGGAGAACGTTGATCGACTTACTCGTATACGGATCACCCGATAGATGATTCTGGGTGAGACGAGCAGCACCGAGGGGGAGAGAGACGGCAACTTCTGGCGCTTCATCAGTGCCGGCTGCAATTTCGAGAGAGCCGCCGCCAATATCGATGACCAGGAGTCGACCGCTGGACCATCCAAACCAACGACGTGCAGCTAAGAAGGTGAGCTTCGCTTCTTCTTCACCACTTAAAACTTGGATATCGGTATTGAGTTCGCTGTTAATCATGGCAAGGATCGAATCGCCATTAGCTGATTCGCGAAGTGCTGATGTTGCAAATGGTAGGAACTCTTCAACCTTGACCGACTTGGCATGTTCTAGGGCTCGAGTCACTGCACCCTTCAGCGCATCGATGCCGCCCTGCGAAATGGTGTTATCGCGCTGTAAATATTCGGTGAGGCGCAGCTCTTCCTTGTAGTTATAGGTTGGGTTTGGCCGGGCCCCTGGGTGGGTATCCACGACCTGCAGGTGGACGGTATTCGAACCTATATCGAGGACTCCTAGGCGCATATGCGGACTATAACCACGATTTCGTGCTGGCAATTGCTCGTGCCATAATTACGCCTCTTGGTCGTTCCGTAAGGAGAGACCGAGGGAATCTTGGTAGATCTCCTTTCAAACAGGCCGATCTACTGAGGGTCGCCTCCCTAGCTCAGTGGTAGAGCAGCCGCCTTGTAAGCGGCAGGTCGTCAGTTCAATCCTGACGGGGGGCTCCACTCTTTAACCAGATTAATCCCAATGCGCCCGATATGAGCGCTGCAAAGAACAGACCAATTCTCACCTGAGCTAACTCGGTCGATGACTGAAGAGTGATTGTGGCGATCACGATTGAGACCGTGAGTCCCATTCCCGCGAGAAAGCCCACGCCCACGATCTCCCTGAGGGATAAGCCTGCTGGCAGCGAAACTCTTCCTCTTCGAGTGATCAACCAAGTAACGAGTGAGATTCCAAGGACCTTGCCGAGTACACGCGAAACGATCAGCGTCAACGAGAGCGAACTACCACTCTGCGAAAAATCTAACTTCGATAAGAGATTGATCCAGAGGTAGATCGGAATGACAAGAAATGTAGCGATTGGTGCCAAGAACTTAATAGCGAGATCGCGCATTGGAAGAACAAATCCGATTGCAGCAGCGCCCAAGGTGTAGATAGCGCTTGAAAGATTGAGATCTGATCTAAAGAAGATTGCAATCACAAGTAATGAGAAGAAATCATCGGCAACTGCGAGTGTTAAGAGGAAGAGTCGAACCGCAGAATTCACTCTCTTTCCTAAGATGCTGAGCGCACCAACAGCAAGTGCAACATCTGTTGGCATCGCCACAGCCCACGCTTGCGAGTGATGGCGGAGTGCAATAAAGATCAATGCCGGCGCGATCATTCCACCCAAAGCCGCTAACGCTGGCAGAAGCGCATTCTTAGGCTTATCGAGCCCAGCACGAAGTTCGAGACCAATCAGAAGGAAGAAGATAAAGGTCAGGATCTCGGTTGCCATGGTGCCTAATCATAGAGGGGGGACATTCCTGGCGTTCCGTGCTAAAAATAGCCATGACAACTCAGACCCACCGCTCAGAGATCTTCGCCCTATCCGATGAATTCGTGACCAAGTCAGCGGCATTTAGCCCGATGAACTGCACTCGTCTTGGCATCCCAGGATTTGAAGATCAGCTCGATGATTTCTCACTTGCCCATGCGAATAAATCTGCGGCCTATGCCCGTGAGGCGCTGAGCGCGATGAAGGCGCTACAACCTATTGATGATATTGATCGGATCGCGCAGACCGTATTTATTGAGCGCGTCTCATCACGGCTCCAACTCCACGATTCACGCGAGGCTTATGCAACATATGGACAACTCGCATCACCAGTGAGCGGTATTCGTCAGATTTTCTCAACCATGACATATGAGACCCCAGAGAAGATTGCAAATGCCGCAAGCCGTATGAATGCAATTGGTGGCGCTCTTAAATCTTGGAAAGATGGTCTAGAAGAGATTCATGCCGAGGGTCATCGCACTGCTCGTCGCCAAGTACTCGCTGTCGCTGGACAATTAAAGACACATGCAAATGGTGCATACTCAAAGCTAGCTGCAGATATCGCTCCAGGAAATGCAGATGTTGCTGCAGCAGCGAAGAACGCCGAAGCCGCTTGCCTTGAAATGGCAAAGTGGATGGAAGAAGTACATGCACCACGATCAGCAGAGACTGATGGTGTTGGTGAGAAGCGTTATGCACCTTGGGCGAAGTACTTCACTGGTGCAGATATCGATCTCCTAGCGACCTATGAATGGGGCAAGCAAGATCTCCAAGCGATCAACGATCGCATGTGGCGTGCAGCTGCAAAGATTGCACC
>DAINQZ010000038.1:2857-9847 GCA_036742235.1 Candidatus Nanopelagicaceae bacterium
GAAGACCTCTCCCGCCCAGGTATTACCTGGTACCCAACCATGGGTAAGGACACCTTCAACTTCTGGCACATCGCCTCAACCTGGTACCACGAAGCAGTTCCAGGACATCACCTCCAGGTAGCGACAGCCACTATCGAGAAGGACCGCCTCTCACGCTTCCAGCGCACAGGTGCATGGATCTCTGGTTACGGTGAAGGTTGGGCGCTCTACGCTGAACGCTTCATGGATGAACTCGGTGCATTTGAAGATCCAGCACTCGAGCTTGGATATCTCTCAGGCCAAGCACTCCGTGCCGCTCGTATCGTTGTCGATATCGGAATGCACCTTGGACTCGATGACTTTGATGGCAAGCCATGGAATGCAGAATCTGCATTTAACTTAATGGTGGAACGCGCACTCATCGAGCCAGATTTTGCACAATCTGAAATCGAGCGTTATCTCTCCTGGCCTGGCCAGGCAATCTCTTACAAAGTAGGAGAGCGCATCTGGATGCAGATTCGCGAAGAGACGAAGGAGCGCCTTGGATCAGCATTTGATCTTCGCACCTTCCACAATTACGCACTCAAGATCGGTCCAATGGGACTCGATTCACTTCGTGTAGAGATGCGTTCCTTCAAAGGATAGGCGATCATGAAACGCGACTTCGATGTTGTGGTGATCGGATCCGGTTTTGGCGGATCCGTCGCTGCACTGAGGTTGCGCGAAAAGGGTTACAGCGTTGCAGTTCTCGAAGCCGGCCGACGTTTTAAAGATAAAGACTTTCCAAAGACATCATGGCGACTACATCGCTTCCTCTTCTTTCCACGACTTGGGTTGACTGGCATCCAGCGCATTCACGCATTGCCTGATGTCATGGTTCTCGCAGGTGCTGGAGTAGGCGGTGGGTCACTCGTCTACGCAAATACTCTCTACACACCACCAGATACCTACTTCAATGATCCCCAGTGGCGATCAATCACTGATTGGAAGGCCGAGCTCTTGCCTTGGTATGACCAAGCCCATCGGATGCTCGGTGTCACCGAAAACCCTTATTTCTCGCACTCAGATGCAGCCATGAAAGAGGCCGCGACCGAGATGGGAGTGGGTCATACCTTCAAGATGGCGCCACTTGGAATCTTCTTCGGCGATGGCACAAATAAGACCGTGAAAGATCCATTCTTTGGCGGCCTTGGCCCTGATCGCAATGGCTGTACCCAATGTGGCGCTTGCATGACTGGCTGCCGCTTCAATGCAAAGAACACACTTCCGAAGAATTACCTTGGTCTAGCCGAGAACGCCGGTGCTGAAGTCTTCCCACTACATACCGTCACACAGATTGCTCAAGTAGCAGATGGTTCGTGGCAGATCAAGACCAGGAAGAGTACGTCGTGGTTTGGAAGCACAAAGACCTTCACCGCACGAGAAGTTGTCGTTGCTGCTGGTACCTACAACACTCAGAAGCTACTTCACACAATGAAGGGTCAAGGGCTATTGCCCAAGATCTCTTCAATGCTCGGAAAGCTCTCGCGCACAAATAGCGAAGCCCTGACTGGTGCGCTTATGCCAACGCGAGATATTGATTTCAGCGATGGTTCAGCGATCACTTCATCATTCTTCCCAGATGATCACACCCACGTTGAACCAGTCCGATATGGCAAGGGCAGCAATCTCATGGGCCTACTTCAAACCGTGATGACTGATGGCTTTGTTGCAAAGGATCGTCGCCGTCAATGGCGCACAGAACTCATCAAAAACCCAAAGTTGATCTTGCGCATTCTCAATGTGAAGCGATGGAGCGAACGGACCGTTATTGCGCTCGTCATGCAGAATGTTGATTCCTCTCTCGCAGTCTCTGGAAAGAAGGGAATCTTCGGTTGGCGCTTAACTTCCAAGAATGATTCGAATAAACCTAATGCGACATATATCCCGGCAGCAAATGAAGTAGTTAGACGTATTGCACAAAAGCATGGCGGCATTGCTGGCGGCCATTACGGGGACCTAGTCAATGCCCCATTTACCGCCCACTTTGTTGGGGGATGTGTCATCGGAGCTGATGTAGATCATGGTGTGATCGATCCGTATCATCGCGTCTGGAACTACCCAACCCTGCATGTCGTCGATGGATCGAGCGTCACGGCAAACCTCGGCGTTAATCCATCTCTGACGATCACCGCTCAGGCCGAGCGAGCCTTCTCCTTCTGGCCCAACAAGGGCGATGTTGATACGAGGCCGGCACAAGGGTCGCGTTATGAGCGCATTGATCACGTGGTTCCAACGAATCCGGTCGTTCCGATCGGATCATATGGCTCACTCGCCACGTAAAAATTCATCTATCGGTCACCTCGCTCGCCCTCGCATTTCTTAGAAATATGTTGAGATAGCACAATGAAGCGTGTTCTCATCGTCGGTGGCGGAATCATTGGCACCATGCATGCGGTGCTCGCTGCGCAAAAGGGTTTTGAGGTTATTCACCTCGAACGAGATATGAAGCCACAATCTGCATCAGTTCGAAACTTTGGTTTGATTTGGGTAAGCGGCCGTCTAGCTGGAGCCGAGTTAGACCTTGCGCTTCGTGCGCGCGAATTATGGGGAGAGATTGGCGGTAAGGCTGCCATCGGTTTCCGTGCAAATGGATCTCTCACTATTGCGCAAAACGCCGATGAGTACACCGTGATGCAAGAAGCAGCTGCGATGGCAGATGCCGATCGTCGCGGCTTTAGAGTCTTGGACCGCAATCAGACGATCGCTTTCGAACCTCAACTTGCTGGAAAGTATGTAGGTGCACTCCAATGCACCACCGATGCTGCTGTTGAGCCTGCAATGCTGCTTGGGGGATTGCGCGACTACCTCGCTACCTTCTCGAACTACACCTGGGTACCCGAGTTCGAAGCCGTGGATTTCTACCACGATGAGAATGGCAATCACATTACAGATATAGCTGGCCGTAAGTTTTCGGGCGATTACCTCGCCATTTGTGCCGGGGCAGCTCACAAGGGCTTTATTGAAGAGTACCTAGAAGAAGCGCCACTTCGTAAGGTGAGATTGCAGATGGCTGCAACCGCGCCGTTAGGTGCAGATCTCGGACATTCACTCGCAGATGCCGACTCGCTTCGTTACTACCCAGCCTTTAAAGATCTCTCACTCGATCGCCTTGGGCCCCAGAGCACGATCGCAGCGGAATACAAGATGCAGCTGCTCTTAGTCCAACGACTTGATGGATCCATGACGATCGGCGACACCCACGAATATGCCGAACCATTTACGCACGAGATTCATGAAGCCCCATACGATCACTTGCGAAACGTGATGACGAATATCTTTGGGCGAGAAGTTCCTCGGATTGAACGGCGCTGGGATGGCGTCTACAGCCAGAGCTCAAGTTCAGAGATCTATATTCGACGAGAGATTGCACCTGGTGCAGAGATTGTTACTGGTGGCGGAGGTCGCGGAAACACTCTTTCACCTGCGATTGCAGAAGAGACGGTGTCGCAATGGGTCCTGTAAATAAGATCAAGTTGGCAGTCTTTGATGTGGCAGGAACAACTGCGCAAGATGGCGGCTTAGTAGTCGAAGCATTTCAAAGTGCGATGGAGTCGATGGGTACTGATCGACAGAGCGCCGAAATGTCAAAAATGACGGATTACGTTATCGCCACGATGGGCGAGCGGAAGATCGACGTCTTTATGCATCTATGCGATGGCGACTCTGCCAAAGCCAACATCGCCCACGACCGCTTTGTCGAGAGCTATATCGGGCTCGTCAACGCAGGGAAGTTAGAGGAGTTTGAGGGCGTCACACAACTCTTTGATCGGCTCCGGGAAAACGGCATAGCTGTTGCGATCACTACCGGATTCCCACGGGATATCTTGGACCGAATCATTGAATCGCTGAAGTGGGCACCACACATTGACTTTTCGGTCGCTGCATCTGAGGTTGCAGCTGGCAGACCTGCCCCAGACATGATCTTTCGAAGTATCGACCTCTATAACAAGCGATTTAACACCAGCATCTCGGCAAAAGATGTTGCAGTCATCGGTGATACTGAATCAGATATGAAGTCAGGTGTGGCAGCAGGTGCTGCAATCGTCGCTGGAGTCGATACCGGCACCCACGCTCCGAACCGACTTTTTAACGCGGGGGCCACCCACGTCCTGCACGGAGCGGTTGAACTCCCAACCATTTGTTAACTTCCTCTTCACGAGATCTATCCCTGCTAGGCACCTCGTTGCAAACTCCTCGCGGTTGAGTCCTCTCACTAGATCCTTAAGGGGGATATATGCGCAAGCGTCTACTAACCGGAGTAATTGCCGCCACAATGGCTGCAGCTTCAATGGTTGCAACAACTTCAGCACATGCTGCAGCAATCGACTATTCAAAGTGCACAGATCTTAAGTCATGCGGTGGCATGGATGCACTTGTGAAGGCAGCTCAGAAAGAAGGAAAGCTCAACGTCATCACACTTCCACGTGACTGGGCTAACTATGGCGAGGCCATGGATCTCTTCTCAAAGGCTTTCGGCATCAAGATCACAGATGACAATCCAGATGGATCATCTGCTTATGAAATTCAGACAGTAAAGACTGCTCCAGCTTCAAAGGTTCCAGATGCAGTTGACGTCGGTATCACTTATGGTGCAGATAACTCAAACCTTTTCTCACCTTACAAGGTCCAGAACTGGAACGACATCACATCAACATATAAGGATGCTTCAGGTCGCTGGTACGGTGACTATGCAGGTGTAATCGCACTCTCCTACGACACTTCAATCGCTAAGGCTCCGAAGTCATTCAATGACCTCAAGGATCCAGCATTCAAGAATATGGTTGCTATTGGTGGAGATCCATCAGCAGCGCAGGAATCTTTGATGTCAGTATTCGCAGCGAACCTCGCTAACGGTGGAACAACATCTAACGTTCAAAAGGGTATCGACTACTTCTCAGCCATGAAGGATTCAGGCAACTTCGTCACAGCATTGGCTAGCGGTCAGAACTTCCTCGCTGGCGCATACAAGGTCTCATTCTCATGGTCATTCAACGGTCCAGGAGCTGTAGCTACAGCTGCTAAGGCTGGAAAGACTGTTAAGTATGTTATTCCTTCAGATGCAGTCATCAAGGGAACTCCATACATCATGGCTATCCCATTCAACGCTCCACACCCAGCAGCAGCTCGTCTCTGGACAGAGTTCCTCTACTCAGAGAACAAAGGCAAGAGTTCAACAACTCTCGGCTCAACTAAGGGTATGACTGGTTCGAAGATCTTTGCAGCAATCAACGGCGGACAGAACATCTGGATCGCAGGCGGCGCACTTCCAATCGAATACGACGCAATGGTTGCTAAGGGTACAAATGCAACAGCACCAGCTGGTTACGAAATCCCAGCCGGCGCAAAGATTGTCACGCCATCTCCTGCAGATCAGGATGCGGCAAAGGCACTTCTTAAGACACAGTGGCCAGCAATCGCTGGAAACTAACTTTAGCTAGCCTGGTTAGCTAACGAAAACAATGGAAGTAGTGAAAGCACATTCTCGAGTTCGCTCGAGCGGCCGAGGGACCGGCGTGCTTCCACTACTTCCATTTTTCATCTTCACCGCTTTCTTTCTTATCTGGCCCGTTTTTGCTGTCACACTTCGTAGCCTTCATGGAAACAAGAATGAATGGACGCTCGCAAACTATCGTCCGATTCTCAAGGCTGGTCCATATCTGCATGCATTCGAAGTCTCGCTCAAACTATCGATCATCACTGCTGTAATTGGTTCTATCCTCGGCGCATTCTTCGCCTATGTCATTGTTAAGTACGCCCACGGCAAATTTGGAGCGGTGATCGACTCAATCTCAGCCGTATTCGCTAATTCTGGTGGCGTTCCCCTGGCCTTCATGTTCGTGGCAGCCTTTGGTACCGAGGGCGTAGTCACTACAGTTCTCAAAAACCTTGGCTGGGATATCTACGCCGGCCACTTCACCATCTTCTCTTTTACCGGAGTCGTACTCGTCTACTCCTTCTTCCAAATTCCGTTGATGGTCTTGGTCTTTAAGCCGGCAATCGCAGGTCTGCGTAATGAATGGGAAGAGGCGAGCACTAACCTTGGTGCTTCTCAACTTACCTATTGGCGCCGCGTTGCGATCCCAATCCTGACCCCTTCTTTTATTGGCGCCTTCTTCTTGCTCTTTGCAGGCGGCTTCTCAGCCTATGCGACCGCACGTGCCTTAACGGTTGGCACCGTCCCACTCGTTCCGATCATCATTGGCACCCTCGTTGATGGAAACGTTATCTCGGATCAAGCCAACCTCGGTGATGCTTTAGCAGTCGGAATGATCATTGTTGCAACAGTGGCGATGACCGGATACATCTGGGCGCAGAAGCGAGCAGCGAAGTGGCGGGCCTCATGAAGCGCTTCTCATTGAAGTGGCCTTTGATCGCCATCTCATCCACACTCGCATTCTTCTTGTTTGTTGTGCCACTCTATGGAGCGGCGACATATAGCTTTAAAGGCAATGGCGGGAAAGGTCACTCTCTCGTCAACTATCAATGGTTAATCCATGCTGACGGCTTCTATCCAAGCCTCTTCACTTCGCTCAAGTTGGCGGTTCTTGCGGGCGTCCTCAATCTTCTTCTGATGGTTCCAACGATGGTCTATTTAAATCTCAAAGGGCAGAAGTTCAAGCCGCTTGTTGATTTCCTCTGCATCTTGCCGTTGATCATCCCGGTGGTCTCTCTGGCAATTGGTGCACAGGTTGCGATGCCAGAGTTCCTGCAAAATACCGAATATGAACTTGTCTTCTTCTTTGTGATCATCGCTCTGCCTTACACCTATCGTGCTTTAGATACTTCCCTTCAGACCGTCGCCTTGAAAACCTTAGTAGAGGCCTCAAGAAGCTTGGGAGCATCATGGACTCGCACAATTATCCGCGTCATCGTGCCAGCGATCCGCAGCGGTATTACTGGCGCACTCTTTTTGACATTTGCATTATCGATCGGCGAGTACACGATTACATCGCTCTTGCATTGGGAGAC
>DAINQZ010000039.1:0-4446 GCA_036742235.1 Candidatus Nanopelagicaceae bacterium
GCTCCAGGCGAGGATTCGATGGCTCTTCATGTTGTCACTCGCACGGGTAGAGTCTCTGCATTTGTCTTGGATCAGCGGGCAAAGGGCCTGACTCAACTTGGATTAGATTATGTGAAGCCAAACGATGGTCCACAAACCCACCTCGTTATTTCTGGTCTTTATCCACACTCAGGCAGTAAGAGCAGCATCACAACGGCACTTCGCTTACTTGCCCCGGGTTCGCTAGATGCGAGCGTTCATGTGCAAGTGATCTCTAGTGATGGCAACTTCATTCCCGTTGGCTTTGATAGCTATCAACTTCAGCATGGCTCCGTTGTGACAGTCCCACTGGCAAATCTCACTACAAGTTCGGTCTTTGGGCTGATAATCGATTCAGATCAACCAATCCTGGCCAGTGCACTTACGACGACCGGATCACGTGATTTTGCTTGGACTGGATTCGGCTCACCGCTTACTAAGAGTTCGATGAATTTCTCTGGCAACGTTCCGCTCCTCACCTTTGTTGGAAAGTCGATCTCGGTTCAGGTGAGTGGTCGGTTTATTACGGGCAAGAGCTTCAATCAGACGGTGAACGGAGCGGAGTTTGCAGTCTGGGCACCTAAATTTGGGGTTAGCTCGATTCACCTTTCTCCGACAACCGCTTCGCCGGTCTACGCCGGGGCGATCTTTACAAGTGGAGGGTTGACTTACCTGCCGATATCTGTGAGCGCCACCATCACGAACACGACCCTGCCCTTCAACGATGTTCACACTCTGACCCACTAGATTTAAAACTATGAATCGCAGCCAACCAGTTCGAAGGGGTGCTCGCGGCTGCTCTCGAGCAAGCTGTCGCAAACCTGCGCTCAGGACACTTACATATATTTATGCAGACTCTTCGGCGATTCTCGGGGAGCTGGCAACCTTTGCCGAGCCACATGCCTATGACCTCTGTGGCGAACATTCAGAGAAACTCACACTCCCACATGGTTGGACTTTGATTAAAGAGGAGTCCGTGAACTCTGAAGCAGGACCGAATTCCGATGACATCATGGCGATTGCAGATGCAGTTCGTGAAGCCGGTGCGGCTCGAAACCAGACAGTGCAAGCACCACCTATGGCGGCACCATTGAGTGCGCAAGAGATCGGCCGTCGCGGCCACCTTCGCTCAATTCCTTCAAATTAAGTAAGTCGATAGATTACAACTATGTTCACTGCGGAAGAACTTGATGCCATCATCAAGGCCTATGACATTCGTGGACTGGTCGATTGCCAAGTAACAGAGGATTTCGCCTTTGCACTTGGTTGCGCCTACGCAAAATTTCTAGAAGAAGAGCGCGAACCTTCAACTGTTGTGGTTGGCGAGGATATGCGGCCGAGTTCACCACTTCTTGCAGAAGCCTTCGCTGATGGCATTACCTCGCAGGGTTTTGATGTTATCCGAATTGGATTAGCCTCGACTGACATGCTCTACTTTGCTGCAGGTAATTTAAATCTGCCAGGTGCAATGTTTACCGCTAGCCATAACCCCGCGCAATACAATGGAATTAAACTCTGCAAGAGTGGTGCTAGACCGATTGGCAAAGAGTCTGGGTTACTCCGTATTCGCGACCTTATTCTCCACGGTGTACCGATGGCGCTGAGAGCACCCGGAACTTCGCACGATCGACCAATGCTCGATGAGTACGTTGATTTCTTGCTCTCACTCTTTGACGCTGCAACTACAGCGAGCTCACGCCGTCTCAAAGTCGTGATTGATGCCGGAAACGGAATGGCTGGGTTTACTGCACCAGCGGTCATGGCCCGACTCAACGTTGATCTCACTTCGATGTACTTTGAACTAGATGGAAATTTCCCTAATCACGAAGCGAATCCCATTGAGCCGGCAAATCTTGTTGATCTGCAGAAGCGAGTTCGTTCCGAGAAAGCTGATATTGGTCTCGCCTTTGATGGTGATGCAGATCGTTGCTTCTTAGTAGATGAGAATGGTGACCTCGTCAATCCTTCAACTCTGACTGCACTTATTGCCGTCCGTGAATTGAAACGTAAACCGGGCTCGAACATTATTTATAACCTGATCAGCTCAAAGGCAGTCCGTGAGATCGTTGAAGAAAATGGCGGAACTGCAATTCGATCACGCGTTGGCCACTCGTACATCAAGAAGTTGATGGCCGAAAGCGGCGCGATCTTCGGAGGCGAGCATTCTGGCCACTTCTACTTTGATAATTTCTGGCGAGCTGATTCCGGAATGCTGGCCGCACTCTTTGCGCTCTCTGAGCTAGCAGCTTCCGATCTTCCACTTTCACAACTCTTAGCGCCGTATAACCGATATGTCGCAAGTGGTGAGATCAATACCAAGGTAGCCAATACAGCAGCCTCACTCGAACTCGTCAAGAGCGCCTTTGAAGCGGATTACGAGATTGATGACCTCGATGGCTATACCGTCACCGGCCCCGATTGGTGGTTTAATGTCCGAGGCTCAAATACCGAGCCGCTTCTCAGGCTTAACGTCGAGGCTTCTAGCCAGGCCGAGATGGAGCGCGTGCGAGATCAGGTCCTCGGACTCATTTAGGGCCCAACTAGCCCCAATCAGGTAATCTTTACCCATCTAGTGAGGCCTCACGAAGAAGACTTTTCGTCGCTTACACCTATTACCTAATGAGTTTTACAAACCAGAATGAGGAGCACAGCCGTGACCGTAGAGACAAAGATTCGCAGCGAGATTGCTAACCCAGCACTTGCCGCGGAAGGTAAGAAGCGCATTGAGTGGGCCGGACGAAGCATGCCGGTCCTTGCACAGATCCGTGAACGTTTTGAACGCGAAAAGCCATTCACTGGCACTCGCATCGCGGCATGTATGCACGTCACAACTGAGACAGCGAACTTGATGCTCGCACTCAAAGCTGGCGGAGCTGAGATCGCCCTTTGTGCATCAAACCCACTTTCGACACAGGATGACACAGCAGCAGCACTCGTCCATGAATACGGCATCAGCGTCTTCGCTCGTAATGCGGTCGATCGTGATGGTTACTACTCACACCTCAACGCCGCACTCGATATCAAGCCAGATTTCGTCTTCGACGATGGTTGCGATCTCGTCAACACATTGCACACGACTCGTACCGAACTCCTCGCTGGCATCCAGGGTGGTTGCGAAGAGACCACAACCGGTGTTATCCGTCTTTCACAGATGGCAAAGGATGGCGCACTTAAGTTCCCAATGATTGCTGTTAACGACACCGATACCAAGCACATGTTTGATAACCGTTTTGGAACTGGCCAATCAACATGGGATGCGATCTTCCGCGCAACCAATTCATTGATCGCTGGTTCAACCGTTGTTGTCTGCGGCTTTGGCTATTGCGGCAAGGGCGTAGCAGAGCGTGCCAAGGGTATGGGCGCAGATGTCATCATTACTGAGATTGATCCAACAAAGGCACTCGATGCCTTGATGCAGGGATACCGCGTCATGCCAAGCATCGAAGCAGCAAAGATTGGCGACTTCTTCGTCACTGTTACAGGTAACCGCGATGTTCTCCGTGACGAGCACTTTGCCGTCATGAAGGATGGCGCAATTCTCGCTAACTCCGGCCACTTTGACGTTGAGATCGACGTTGCCTGGCTCGAGCAGAACGCCAAGCAGAAGAATGAGAAGATCCGCCACCAAACAGATGAATACGTGCTCTCTGATGGCCGTCGCATCCTGCTTGTTGCTGAAGGTCGCTTGGTCAACCTCGGCGCTGCAGAAGGCCACCCAGCATCAGTAATGGATATGTCCTTCTCGGATCAAGCACTTACCGCTGAATGGTTGCTCAAGGCCGCAAAGGAGCTTGGCGCAGGACTGCATGAAGTTCCTACTGTCATTGATAAGGAAGTTGCTCGACTTAAGCTCGCCAGCATGGGCGCTGCAATCGACACACTTACCCCAGCACAAGAGCTCTACCTCAACTCTTGGGAGCAAGGTTCTTAAATGACCCTCATCATGGTTGTTGATGACGATCAAGATCTAGCAGAGATGTTGGGCATTGTGCTTAACGGTGCTGGCTATGAAGTCGACCTCATTAATCATGGCGATCAAGCGCTGGAAGGTTTCCGAACCAACAAGCCTGATCTTGTTTTATTAGATGTGATGCTGCCCGGAATTGATGGCATAGAAATTTGTCGTCAGATTCGGGCAGAGTCCATGGTTCCAATCGTGATGCTTACTGCAAAAGGTGACTCCCATGAAGTCGTTCAAGGCCTTGAAGCTGGCGCTGATGATTACATGGTGAAGCCATTTAAGAGCTCAGAGCTTGTTGCCCGGCTTAAAGTTCGGTTGCGTCGTACGCCAGGAGATGGTGCAAATTCATTGCGGATTGGCGATATTTCCATCGATCAAGTCGCTCACTCGCTCAATCGAAATGGCGAATCAATTCCGCTCACCCGACTCGAATTTGATCTCTTAGTAGCATTAGCGAAAGAGCCAGG
>DAINQZ010000039.1:4546-8519 GCA_036742235.1 Candidatus Nanopelagicaceae bacterium
GCGATCGCTGAAGCGCAGTCACTCGCTGATTACACGCAAGCTCAGCTTGATGCTACCCGCTATCGATCCGATATTTTGCTACAGACGGTTATCAACAACATCTTTAGAGTCAGTGACGTAAGTCCTACAACATCGGTACGCGAGACGATCATGCTTGCTACGCCAGCGACTGCAAAGATTTCCACGAGGTATCAGGGTTCTTCAAATGATGTCCTGCTCTCAACTATCCCCAAATCTTTACGAGCTGAAGTTCGAAAGAATTTTTACTCGAAATCTATGCGAGTGCAGATTCGTTATGCCAAGAGTTCACGAGCCCCAATCGATGCGATTGCGGTTGGTCGAGTGCTTGGAATTCCATCCAACTCGATCTATGAGATCTACTACCTCTTCCCGCTCACTCAGCAGAATCAACTCATTTCACTTATTCGTGGTTGGATGCTGGGCACCGGCGCAGCACTACTCCTCCTGATCGCACTTATTACGTGGTACGTGATTAGACGTGTGGTACTCCCAGTGCGTGAAGTGGCCCAGATTGCTGAGCAACTGACTGAAGGTGATCTCAGCCGTCGCCTCCTCATCAGAGGTGAAGATGAGATGGGTCGATTGGCGATCTCCTTCAATGAGATGGCGCTCTCAATGCAGCAACAGATCTCTCGATTAGAAAATCTATCGCGACTCCAACAGCGTTTTGTATCGGATGTCTCTCACGAATTGCGCACTCCTTTAACGACCATTCGGATGGCATCGCAGTTGCTCTATGAGTCGCGATCAAGACTCGATCCCGCTGCCTCTCGAAGTGCAGAGCTCTTGGTTTCACAGATTGAACGTTTTGAAAGCCTGCTAAGTGACTTGCTTGAAGTGAGCCGTTTCGATGCGAGGGCGGCAATTCTAGAGACGAAAGATATCGATCTCAAACCATTGGTTCTCAATGTCGCTGATCAACTCCAGGCGAACCAAGTGCCGAACTTTAGCTTTTTCGCCCCAGATACCGAATATCGAGCGCTCGTCGATGATCGTCGGATTGAGCGCATTATCCGTAACCTGCTTTCAAATGCCATGGACCATAGCGAAGGTAATGGTGTTGCGGTGAGCATCTCCCAGACCGAGCACGTTGTCGCAATAGGTGTCAGGGATTATGGAATTGGATTTTCTGAACGCGAATCCGAGCGACTTTTTGATCGATTCTGGCGTGCAGATCCATCACGATCGAGAGTTCGGGGCGGCACTGGTTTAGGGCTTGCGATCGCACTGGATGATGCAAAGTTGCACCAAGGAACTTTGAAGGCGTGGGGAAGTCCAGGAAATGGAGCGCATTTCGTTGTGACTCTCCCGAAGAGTCCTGGTATTCCAATCGACTCAGAACCGATTGATGTTATTCCCAACGATCAACCACACACAATCCTTGCCGATGTCGATATCGACGATATTTAATCTCTGATATTTAGGAGAGATGGCTCTCCACGATTTACTCTCTCTGCTTTATCCAACTTCCTGCCTGCTCTGCAGTCAAGGCGATGTAACTTTATGTCCGCAATGCGAGCCTCTCTTGTGGAGTTGTACAGATATATATCGACTCCATGGTCTAGATCTCTATTCGGCTCTTCATTACAACGAGGCATCTGCTCAACTTATCCTTGCGGCAAAAGAAGATAATGATCGAGCAGCATCAAGGTATCTGGCAGAGTTGATGGCGATGAGATTCGCGCGAGCACATCGAGAACTCTGCAGAAGGTCCTACGTGCTCGTTCCAGTGCCATCATCGCGCGCCGCTGATAAGCGTCGCGGCTATCAACATATGGTGATCCTTGCCCGATTAGCCGCCCAGAGAATCTCCTCGGAGTATGGCGTCAGTTGTCACGTTAAGCAGGCCTTAGTGCCAGTAAGAAAGGTTGCAGATCAGAGTCGCTTGACCGCGGCGCAGCGGCGGGAAAATATGAGTGGGGCGCTCTCTTCGAGTCCAGGGCAGGTGCGAGGAGCTGATGGAATAATTCTTGTGGATGATCTTGTTACATCAGGGAGCACCATGGGAGAGGCGCTGAGAGCACTCAGAGCAGGCTCCTACGAGCCTGATGCCTTGCTCAGCGCTTGTGTGGCAGGGCGCTTTTTAGCCAATAAGATAGGGCGCTGAGCACTGATAACGAGCAGGCAACGAAAGAGGGATCGTGGCAATTCTAGATAAAATTTTGCGCGCCGGTGAAGGTCGTGCCGTCCGCAATCTCGAGAAGATCGCCGCCGATGTAAATTCCTACGAGCCGAAGATCTCTACCCTCAGCGATGCTGATCTCCAGAATCAGACCGCGCACCTGAAGGCTCGCCTTGCTAATGGCGAGGACCTCGATGCGATTCTCCCTGAAGCCTTCGCAACTGTTCGTGAAGCTGCCAAGCGCACACTCGGACAACGCCATTATGACGTTCAACTTATGGGTGGCGCAGCACTTCACCTCGGCAATATCGCCGAAATGCGTACCGGTGAAGGAAAGACGCTCGTCTCAACTCTGCCTGCCTATCTCAATGCCCTCACCGGCAAAGGCGTTCACATCGTTACAACCAATGATTACCTTGCAGAACGCGATAGTGAGTGGATGGGTCGTATCCACCGCTTCCTCGGATTGAAAGTTGGTGTAATTCTCTCCAACATGACTCCGGCTGAACGCCGTGAGGCCTATGCCGCAGATATTACCTACGGTACAAATAATGAATTCGGATTCGATTACCTTCGCGACAATATGGCGTGGTCGATCGATGATTGCGTACAGCGCGAACATAACTTTGCGATCGTCGATGAAGTTGACTCGATCCTGATCGATGAAGCCCGTACCCCACTCATCATTTCTGGTCCAGCCGATAAGCCAACAAAGTGGTACGTAGAGTTTGCCAATATCGCTGAAAAACTTACTCGCGACGTTCATTACGAGATCGATGAGAAGAAGCGCAACCTCTCGATTACGGAAGAGGGCGTGACAAAGGTCGAGGAGATCCTCGGGATCGGCAATCTCTACATCGCCGAGAACACACCCATGATCGGCTACCTCAATAACGCAGTGCGTGCGAAGGAGCTCTTCAAGCGCGATAAGGATTATGTAGTAATGAGCGGCGAACTCTTGATCGTTGATGAGCACACTGGTCGTGTTCTCTCTGGTCGTCGTTACTCTGAAGGACTCCACCAAGCTCTTGAAGCGAAAGAACGGATCGAGATTAAGGATGAGAACCAGACTCTCGCCACGATCACACTCCAGAACTACTTCCGCTTGTACGAGAAGCTCTCAGGTATGACTGGTACCGCCATGACCGAAGCTGCAGAATTCATGCAGATCTATAGCCTTGGCGTTATTCCAATCCCTACTAATAAAGAGAGTAAACGCATTGATCAGCCAGACTTGATCTATAAGACCGAAGTCGGCAAGTTCATCGCACTCACTCAAGATATTGTTGAAAAGTACGGCAAGGGACAGCCGGTCTTAATCGGTACCGTTTCCGTTGAAAAATCGGAAGAACTTTCGGCTTTCTTAACAAAGAACGGCGTTCGCCACGAAGTCTTAAATGCAAAGCAGCACGAACGTGAAGCGGCAATCATCGCTCGTGCCGGCGCGAAGGGTGCTGTAACAGTTGCAACCAATATGGCTGGACGCGGTACCGACATCATGCTCGGTGGCAACCCTGAGTTCATGGCAGATTTTGAGATCCAGCGTCGAGGGATCAGCCCGGTAGATAACCCTGCAGAGTATGAGGCTGCCTGGGGACCAGAACTTGCAAAGCAGAAGGAAGCGGTAAAGAAGGAGCATGAAGAGGTGACCGCACTCGGTGGTCTCTATGTTCTTGGAACCGAGCGCCACGAATCTCGCCGTATTGATAACCAGCTCCGCGGTCGTTCAGGTCGTCAAGGCGATCCAGGTGAATCACGCTTCTATCTCTCACTCCAAGATGACCTCATGCGTCGCTTTAACTCTGGCCTCGTAGAGCGCGTCATGAGTGC
>DAINQZ010000040.1:0-4492 GCA_036742235.1 Candidatus Nanopelagicaceae bacterium
CCTACCGCTTAGGAGGCGGTTGCTCTATCCACTGAGCTACTGGGACCTGTGCGCAAAACTAACCTTAACCGAGAATGTGGGCCAATATTCTCAGGGATTTCTCGCACTCTTCGCGTGGATATCACCCGTCTACGCGGGGGCTGCGCCGTAGAATGAAGACATAGCCGCCGGGATTCGTCGGCTCGATTTCAACCCCAATCTCGGCCACGGGATATTAAGAGGAGAAGTAGATGTCAATGAACCTTAAAAAAGCAGGCCTAGCTTTCGCCGCGCTCGTCCTCGCAGTCGGAGGCACCACTGTCGGGATCTCCTCTGCCAATGCCGCAGCTGCTGCCGTCAAGCAAGGCGTGAAATGCTCCCCTGCCAAAGCGGTCAAGACCGTGAGTGGCGTGAAGTACATCTGCACCAAAAACCCAGCTGGTACTCCAGCAGGTTTTTCATGGACCACGCAGACCTGTCTCGATGCGGATAGCGCGTACCAGACCGCTCTCAAGCAGTACAACGACTTCACAACATCACAGACCACGACTCTTAATGCAATCAAGGCGACCATTGATTCGGCGAAGCATTCGATCGATGTCTCAAAGTCTTCTTTGGCTGCAGCTCAGACCAAGGTTTACACGGTGGGCTATGACCACACAGTCACTCCAACAAAACCGATCACCGTTGTTGGTATCGATGCTGCAATTGCGGCCGCGAATGCAAAAATAACGGTTGATACAGGCAAGCGCGACGATGCAGGCAAGCAACGCGATGCAACCGCACTGATTCTCGCTGCTAAGTACACAGCAACTCAGATTGCCGGCTGGGCAGCTTCACCTACGACAACCAGTGGAAATTCTGATGTCAATGTATTGAACTACGGTGCATGGATTAAGGCCTACGGTTCATACGACAAGGCGATTGTCTCCGAGCAGAAGAACCTCGCAACTCTGCAACGTGTAACCACGACTCTTCAAGCCAATATAACCAAGGGTCAGACTTTGGTTGATTCAATGACAGCTCGCTATAACGCAGCTATCGCTAACCAACCAACACAGGCACAGCAGATCAAGACTGCATCTGATCAGGCTCTCTTAGTTCGCAAGACCGGTTGTAAAGCTGGCCTATAAGGGGTAACCCCTTAACTTAAAAAGTACAGAGGGCTCCACTCGCTCAGATTTGCTCTTAATCTGAAACGAATGGGGCCCTCAACTTTTTCTTAGTTACGCTCTTCCTGTGGCAATGGGGATATCAAAGAGATTTCTCATCTATCGATTTCTTATTGCAGGGTTACTTGTAGTGCACCTCATTACTCGCATATTCATTCCGCAGCCATCACTACTTACCGATCTCGTCCTCTTCAACTTCATCGCCTTCTCGGCCGCACTCTCGGCCTTCTATTCACCACTTTTCAATGATCCACGTGCGACCATCGCACTCAGCGCAGCGATTGGCTTTTGGGCCATCGGATCCACCATCTCATCCTGGAACTCCTTTATGGATTTTCAGATCTGGGCCGCAAGCACGAATTTTGCTTACGCGCTCTTCTATCCGCTTCTCCTCTTTGGAATAGTTCGCACACTTTCGACTAAACGAAAGGTTGCAGCACTTGAACTCCTTGACGTGATCATTGTTGGTCTGGGCATCACGACTCTCTTCGCTTCTTTACTGCTGCGGCCTGCTATGTTGCATATATCGGGCAGCGCCGTCACAGTCTTTCTCTCAATCCTCTATCCCATTGGGGATTGTGTTCTCGTTGCTATTTCACTTATCGCCTTACTTTTGCAACCTAGAGCAGCACGCTCACTCCTTCTCTGCTGCGGGATAGTGATCTTTACCGCTACAGATCTCTACTTCCTATGGCGTTCTGCTACCACAGGATATCCGTTTGCCTCGTTAGCCGATGATGGCTGGATCTTCGGATTAATTATCATTGCTGAATCACTATGGCACCCAGGATCACATGGCGATTTATCCGGGAGAGTGACATCGATCGGCGCAACAGTCGCACTGATAGCAAGCGCGAGCATTTTGGGTTTTGCCGCTCTTCACCCACATTACTTCCCTATCTTTGCTTTGATTCCAGCTCTTATCACCATCATGCTCGCATTCCTTCGAATGTCGGTTGCACTACGGGAAGCGAGATTCGCCGATAAGGATCGAGAGTTGGCTCGAATCGATGAACTCACTGGGTTAGCTAATCGACGCAGACTCTTAGCCGAAATCGAATTACTTGGGCGCAAGGAGGGAACGCTCTTGTTGCTCGATCTCGATGGCTTTAAAAAGGTGAATGATTCCATGGGTCATGCGATGGGAGATTTCTTACTCAAGGAGATCGCACTTCGCTTTAGTCGGGTTCTCGCACATGGCGCACTCCTTGCAAGGTTAGGTGGTGATGAATTTGGTGTGGTCATCTATGGATCTGAAGACCGCGGGATCGAGATGGCTCAAGCACTTCGGGCATGCCTGAGCTATCCAGTCCCACTGCCTTCAGGAAGCGCGACGGTGGGGGTCAGCATTGGCCGAGTCCGAAGTGATGGAAAAGGTGATCTACTCAAGCGAGCAGATGCCGCGATGTATCAAGCCAAGCGCAGTGGCGTTGGAATAGTTTTGGCAAGTTCGAACTTCTAATCTGGCTTCTCCGGCTTGCGGGCTTTGATCTCATCAAGGCGACCGAGCGATTCCAACCGCTCCTTCCCATGATCGACGATTTGAACTGGATAATCGTGAAGATAGCCATCAAGGACGTTCCATGGCTCATGAATATCAGGCGCTACCAGGTGGCCCAACTCCGGAATGTACTTACGAATGTAATCGCCATTCTCATCAAAGCGCTTGCCTTGTTCTATTGGATTGAAGACTCGGTAATACGGTGAGGCGTCGGTTCCAGTCCCTGCAGTCCACTGCCAGCCATGTGAATTGGAGGCTGGGTCGAAATCAACGAGATGCTCTTTAAAGAAATCCGCACCTAGCTGCCATTCAAGGTGGAGGTCTTTCACCAAGAAGGAAGCAACGACCATACGAGTTCGATTGTGCATCCAGCCCTCTAGGACTAACTGGCGCATCGCGGCATCGACAAATGGGTAACCAGTGCGACCTTCACACCATGCCTGGAATTTTTCACCGGGCTCGTCATAACGCATCGCGGCAAATTGTGGCGCGTAATAGTCATCGACCGTATGTGGATTGTGGTGGAGTACATCGCCATAAAATTCGCGCCAAGCGATCTCTTTTCTGAAGATTTCATGCCCCTTGCTCTGGCCCAACTCAGCAAGGAGTGCGCGGGGATGGATCTCGCCCCACGTTAAATGTGCGCTTAACTTACTTGTTCCATCAATGCCGGCCATATTTCGATTCTCATCATAAGAATCGAGCATCTTCTCTTTGAAGATCGCCCAACGTTCGTGAGCTGCTTCTTCACCTGCTGGCATGACAATCGAACCTTCGGGCATCTCCCACGTAGGAAAATTTCGATCTGCACTGGTTGGAGTAACGGTTGGAATCTCTGTTGGTCTTGATGCGGGATCGCGCCAACCATGTGCAAGCCATGCTTTATAGAACGGGGTGTAGACCTTGTAAGGAGTTCCATCACTCGGTTTACGTACTCGCCCTGGGGAGATTGCATATGGCCCACCAGTGCGAATGAGTTTGACACCAGCCTCTTCAACTTTGCGATCACGCGTTAATCCATATGGCTCAAACTCTTCCGAGATATGGACTTCGGTCGCCTCATACCGTGAGAGCAACTCTTTGAGAACTGTTGCTGGATCCCCTTCAATAACATGGAGTGAACCACCGAGTGAGCGATCGAGTTCGCGTAGCGATTGGCTCAGGTAAGCCATCTGCTTTGCACCACTCTGCTTGCTTTGATGGGGATCAACGATGAAGACCGGGATGATCTCATCTGCGGATTCAATGGCAGCGTTCAGCGCTGGATGATCACTAATTCGTAGGTCACGGCGAAACCAGATGATTGAACGGCGCATTGCGCAATCCTCTCATCAGTCAGCGAAAGCGCAACGGGAGCGCCAGCTAGTGATTAGGAGTGAAGCGCCTCTACCGCAGCGTCATAACCGGCAACAGACTCAGGCTTCCGTGGGCCATGGCCGATATAGCGAGCTGATGGGCGCACAAGGCGACCAGTCTGCTTCTGCTCCAAGATATGTGCTGACCAACCCGCAGTTCGAGCAGCTGTGAACATTGATGTGAACATCGGTCCTGGAACCTCTGCAAAGTCCAAGACAATCGCTGCCCAGAACTCAACGTTGGTCTCGAGGACGCGCTCTGGATGGCGTTCGTGAAGTTCAGCGAGCGCAGCTTGCTCGAGCGCTACAGCAACCTCATAACGAGGTGCTCCGAGTTCCTTTGCAGTACGGCGAAGTGTGCGAGCGCGTGGATCTTCAGCGCGATAGACGCGGTGACCAAAGCCCATGAGGCGTTCGCCGCGATCCATGATTCCCTTTACATAGGCACGAGCATCGCCCATCTTCTCAACATCTTCGATCATGCC
>DAINQZ010000040.1:4592-6689 GCA_036742235.1 Candidatus Nanopelagicaceae bacterium
AGCGCGCTACCTTCTTTATCTGGTTCTGCGATCGTTGATTCAAAGGCGATAACGCCTTCCAGCCCTGGCTTAAAATCGTCAGACATCGAGATTCTCCATCTTTCTGCAAGTGGGGTCCGGCCGTAAACCGGCCAGCCGCTTTTACCTGAGCCTAGGTTGGCACTGCGACCAGCCGTTAGCAAGCGAACTCCCCCAACTAGCACGCGTAGGGAAAGTGAAGTTAGATACACCCATGAGCAGCACTGATTCGACCAATCCCGATGAGATCCGTGCCGCTATCCGGCAGATGCGTCGCTCCTACGGCGAGACTGGTTTAGTTGACCTCGATCCAGATCCCATCACCCAGTTCCGGGCCTGGCTCGTATCGGCCGCTGCAAACCCAATGGTCGTCGAAGCTAATGCAATGGTGCTCTCAACTTCGATCGGTGAGCAGATCTCCTCTCGCACCGTTCTCCTTAAAGATGTGAGCCGTGATGGCTTCTCGTTCTTCACCAACTACGAATCGCGCAAAGCTTCCGAGATGGCTGCTAACCCGCAGGTCTCGCTCCTCTTCCCGTGGTACCCGATGGAGCGACAGGTCATCGTTCAAGGCCGAGTCGAGAAACTCTCAGCGCAGGCAAGCGATGAGTACTTCGCCACCAGGCCATGGGGCAGCCAGATCGGTGCGTGGGCATCGGCCCAATCTGATGAGCTTGAATCTCGAGACGTTCTCGAAGCCTCGTATCAGGCTTACGCAGCGAAATATCCTGAGGGTCAAGAAGTTCCACGCCCACCACATTGGGGCGGATACCTCGTCCGACCAACTACGATTGAACTCTGGCAGGGGCGGTACTCCCGGTTGCACGAACGGGTCCGCTACATCGCAACCAATGAGGGTTGGGCCATGAAACGTTTCTATCCATAAGTTTCATCTCTCGGCAATCTAGGCCCATGAGGTCCGGAGAGCCTACGACTGAAAGGTTCTACTCATGAGCGAGATCATTATTCCGGCAAACCTCAAGCCACACGATGGTCGCTTTGGTTGCGGCCCATCAAAGATTCGACCTGCAGCACTCGATGCTCTCGCTGCATCTGGAACTTCTATTCTCGGAACTTCACATCGGCAAAAGCCTGTTAAGAGCGTTGTGAATCGCGTTCGCACAGGTCTTGCTTCGCTCTTCAATCTTCCAGAAGGCTATGAAGTCATTATCGGCAACGGTGGATCGACTGCATTCTGGGATATCGCAACCTTTGGTCTCATCGAAAATAAGTCCCAGCACCTTAATTTTGGTGAGTTCTCCTCAAAGTTTGCTTCTGCTGCGAAAGAGGCACCATTCCTGGCTGATCCATCTGTTATCAAGTCAGAGCCCGGATCACACCCGCTCCCTGTTGCAGAAGATGGCATCGATCTTTACGCACTCACGCACAACGAGACCAGCACTGGCGTCGCTATGCCAATCATTCGTCCAGCAGGTATCGGTGATGCACTCGTCGCTGTTGATGCAACGAGCGCAGCCGGTGGCCTTGATCTTGATATCTCACAATCAGATATCTATTACTTTGCACCACAGAAATCTTTCGCTTCTGACGGCGGTCTATGGATCGCCATCATGAGCCCAGCAGCGATCGCTCGTGTCGCCAAGATTAAGGAATCTGGCCGTTGGGTCCCTGCCTTCTTCGACCTCACGATCGCGATCGATAACTCACGTCTTGATCAGACCTATAACACTCCAGCGGTTGCAACGCTGATCTTGCTCGCCGAGCAGATCGAGTGGATGAATGCCAATGGTGGACTCTCCTTCTCTGCCGGTCGCTCGGCCGATTCATCATCTCGCCTCTATAACTGGGCCGAGAAGACTTCCTACACAACGCCATTTGTCACAGATCCAGCGATGAGATCAAAGGTAGTTGGAACGATTAACTTTGATGATGCTATCGACGCCCTTGAGATTGCAAAGATCCTGCGCGCTAATGGCATCGTCGATACCGATCCATATCGCAAGCTTGGAAAGAACCAGCTCCGTATCGGTATGTTCCCTGCGGTAGATCCATCAGATATCGATGCGCTCACAGCTTCGATTGATTATGTCGTTAGCGCTCTCGCTAAGTAGCGAGAAT
>DAINQZ010000040.1:6789-8066 GCA_036742235.1 Candidatus Nanopelagicaceae bacterium
GCTTCGATTGCCTTCGCTGAACTCTTTGGCTTATTCTCAATAAAGAGATCTGATTCGCGAATGGCAATCAAGGAGCCAATCACGAAGATATACGAAGATGCATTGAGTAAGAAGGATGGACCTGTGTGGAATGCTGCGATCAAGAGGCCGGAGACACCAGGCCCAATGAGACGACCAGCATTGAAGTTTGCGGAATTCAGACTCACGGCATTTGCTAGATCACTCTTTCCCACCATCTCTGATGTGAACGCCTGACGCACGGGTGCATCAAGTGCGCCAAAGAGTCCAAGGAAGAAGGCCAGGACGAAAACGTGCCAGATCCGAACATGATGTGTGACGACAAGAAGGCCAAGGATCAAGGAAGTTAATCCCCCACCAGAATTGGTGATCAATAATAATTTTCTCTTATTCATTCGATCGGCGAGTGACCCGGCATACATCGAGAAGATCAGCGAAGGCAAGAACTGCAATCCAGTGACAAGACCGAGATCTCGGCCACTATGTGTGAGTTCAAGAACGAGCCAATCCTGAGCGATACGTTGCGCCCACGATCCAACATTCGAAATAAAGTTCGAGGCGAAGAGGAGTCTGAAGTTTCGGTGGCGGAAGGATCGCAGGGATCCAGTATCTTTCACGAGAATTGCCACGGAGTGAGTCTAACCATGAGTACGATTACAGGATGCGGCAAACAGTGACGATCATCGTGGGCGGAACAATTCTTTGGGCGCTCGCCCTGGTCATAGAGATTGCACGAAAGGCCCCCACTAATTCGCTCTGGATCTGTGTGAGCGGAATAGTGATGGGCCTCGTTGGATTGCGATATTCGGTCAGACGGTTACGACGCGAGCGCCGTTCGTAAAAGGGTCTTATCCCTCGATCTGTGCGGCAATTCCCTTAAGTACACGACCAAGGCGTTCTGCCTCAGCTCCTGATGGATGGCGGCCATGGCGAAGGCCATTTCCAACCTTGTCGAGCATCTTGATGGTGTCTTCAATGATCGTTGCAAGATCATCAGCATTGATTCGAGTATTTGCAACGACAGAGGCTGGCTCATCGATGATGCGAACTGAGAGCGCTTGTGGACCTTTCCGTCCTTCTGCCACACCGAACTCGAGTTTGGTGCCTGGCTTTACTGTGGTCACGCCAGCTGGAAGTGCGTCAGATGCAAGATAGACATCTTCGCCCTCTTCAGAGGAGATAAACCCAAAACCCTTTTCAAGGCTAAACCATTTAACGCGGCCAATAGGCATCGGCTACTCCTTTCGAATCGGTCTGCT
>DAINQZ010000041.1:0-5193 GCA_036742235.1 Candidatus Nanopelagicaceae bacterium
GTATCTACTGCAACGATGCGATCTATAGGGCGAGATTGAGATCCAATGGATGCAATAACTTCTGGTAACCAGATTGCACCATCGTGAGTAACGAGAACTGCTGTAACAAAATGTGTATCCGCCATTACGCGGCTCCTAGCGTCGTTTTACAAATGAGATATTCGTAAGATCGCTTATTACGCGCTACGGCGCTTAAGACGACGGCGCTCACGCTCGGAGAGGCCACCCCAGATGCCGAAGCGCTCATCATGAGCCAAGGCATATTCGAGGCACTCGGAACGGACATCGCATGAGAGACATACTCTCTTAGCTTCGCGGGTAGATCCACCCTTTTCTGGAAAGAATGCTTCTGGGTCAGTCTGAGCGCAGAGAGCGCGCTCCTGCCAGGATAGTTCGACTGAGTTGTCAGCGAGGGGCAAGCTGGAGATGGTCGAAGGGTTCTGGCTATCTGATGAAGCTGGCATATCTAAGACTCCTAGATCTGTGGGTGCTCCGCTTGGTGGGAAAGTAGAGCATCTAGGGAGAATTACATTGGTGTAACCCCCTCCGCGTCAAGCGGTAGAAGGCATATTTCTTACTTAACAGGCCTTATTGCTGCGAATAACCGAAGAATTCACTTTCAGCAGTGGTTTTTGCCGCAATTTCCGTCCCTGCAGAAACAAATACTCGAGTTAAGTCGACATTCTCACCAATGATGGCGCCATCACCGATCACGGATTGATGGATCTTCGCACCGGCAGCCACCTTCGCTCCGAGGCCGATATAGCTCCCGCCATCGATCACAGCGGTCGGGTCGATCGTTGAGCCCTTAGCCTGCATGAACGGGTAGCCCGTCACTTCGATCAGGTCTCGAGTCGCCTTCAAGAGCGCCCCAGGGTTTCCAATATCTAACCAGTATCCGTCATCAACAAATCCCATGACGTTCGCACCGCGATTGATCAACGCTGGGAAGGTCTCTCGCTCAACGCTTACTACTTTCGCTGCTGGAATCTCATCGATGACCGAACGGTTGAAGATGTAGCACCCAGCATTGATGACATTAGTAGGCGGATTCTCCATCTTCTCATTGAACGTTGTGATGCGATCACCAGACATTTCAACGACTCCGAAGGCTCTGGCATCTTCCACTTGCGTTAAATACAAGGTCACATCTGCAGATCTGCTTTCATGAAATGCAATTTGATCATCGAGTGAATGGCCACTTAAAACATCGCCATTAAAGATCATTACCGGTCCATCATTTTTGAGAAGCTGCGCGGCATTGCGAATCGCTCCCCCAGTACCTAACGCGCTCTCTTCTACCGCATACGAAATATTGATTCCGAATTTCTCACCATTACCGAAGCACGGAAGAAAAACTTCTGCCAAGTAGGACGTGGCCAGAACGATCTCAGTAATGCCCGCAACTTTCGCTTTCAAGATTTGATGTTCGGTGATTGGCTTACCGAGTAATGGCAACATTGGTTTAGGCGTTGAAAAAGTAAGTGGTTGCATGCGAGTACCCATGCCGCCCACAAGGAGAATTGCAGAGGTACAGGAAGCCATCTACTTACCTGCAGAGTGTGTGAGGCGAGCTGCCGCTGTCGCGATCTCGTCATCGGTCGCGGTGAGAGCGATACGAATATGGTGGGATCCAGCCTCGCCATAGAAGTGGCCTGGGGTGGCCAAAATTCCGAATTGGGCAAGCCAGGTGACGCTCTCCCAATCGGATTCACCACGGGTCGCCCACAAGTAGAGACCAGCTTCGGTGTGATCGATCCGGAAGCCTTGCGATTCAAGTGCCGCCTGAAGTACACCTCGGCGTGCGCGATATCGCGCAGCTTGTTGATCTACATGCTCTTCGTCAGCGAGTGCAACTGACATCGCCCTCTGAACAGGAAGCGGGACCATCATTCCGGCATGTTTACGTACTTCCAAAAGTCGTGCAATGAGTGCACTGTCACCCACAACAAAGGCCGCGCGGTATCCAGCTAAGTTAGAACGCTTAGAAAGTGAGTGAACTGCAAGGAGATTTCTATTATCGCCATCGGCTACTTCAAAGATCGAAGTTGGTTTTACGTCGCCTGCTGGAAAACTTAAGTAGCACTCATCACTTGCGATCACAGTGCCAGTCCGTCGGGAGTAATCAACAACTGCTCGAAGTTCGGCAGCGCTATGCACTCTGCCGGTTGGATTTGATGGTGAATTTACCCAAGCAAGATCTGCGGCAGGCCATGAAGTGGCATCAAGCGGCACGCTCTGGTGATCAGCGCCAGCCATAATCGCACCGACTAAATATGTTGGATAGGCGATCTCTGGATAGAGCACTTTCTTCGACTCCAATAAAGTAGGTAGCCAGGCAACGAGTTCCTTCGAGCCAATGGTTGGCAGTACATCGAATTCACCGGTGATACCAAGGCGTTCTGTCGACCACTTCTTCAGCGCATCGCGAAGTGCTGCGGTTCCGGTCGTGACGGGATAACGTGGGGAATTTGCAGCAGCAATAAACTCTTCCTGAATAAATGCAGGAGTTGGATCAACCGGGGTTCCTTGCGAGAGATCGATAAAACTTTCAGGATGAGATTTCGCTATCGCTCCGATTGGAGCGAGCGCATCCCAAGGAAAATCTGGAAGTTTCAGAGTTACTCAGCTTTTGCTGGACGCTCGGCGATCGATGGGTGGTCGCTATTTGTGAGGCCGACCTTGCTTGCTCCGCCAGGTGAACCGAGCTCAACGAAGAACTCACCGTTTACTGCGCCGAATTGCTTCCACTGTGATGGGACATCATCTTCGTAGTAGATCGCTTCGACTGGGCAGACAGGTTCGCAGGCGCCGCAGTCAACGCATTCATCAGGCTGGATGTAGAGCATGCGGTTACCCTCGTAAATGCAATCAACTGGGCACTCCTCGATGCAGGACTTATCTTTCACATCGACGCATGGCTCGGCAATTACATATGTCACGCTGGGCTCCTTTTACTCCGGTTAATCTGGTCTGGCATTGCTAGTACCGCTGATGGGGTGAATCTTATGCCAAGAACGCCCAGAGGGTAGAGAATTACCCTATGAGCGGACGCACCCCACCAGATCTGCCCGGTGAACCCGAGCAAGGTCAACGGGCGAGCATCCGCCTCTTCGAACCCGAGGGTGGCTTTCGGGACCTGCTTGGCACACTTGAGAGTCCCACAACTATTCGCAAGAAGGATGGATCGCTCGTGACCTTTGACCCCAATCGCATCTTCGTCTGGAAGATCGTGCCTGGGCAATGATCGCTACCCCGCTCTCACTATTTGATACGCGCACCAGAACGCTAATGCCAGTGACGATCAGCAATGATCGCTTCGCTCGCATCTACAGCTGTGGTCCTACCGTTTATCGCGATGCCCACGTCGGCAATCTGCGGACCTTCTTGCTCTCTGATTTAATCCTGCGCACACTTCGATTGGCAGGCTATGAGAGTCGCCTCATTCAAAATATTACTGATGTGGGCCATATGTCTGAGGACCTGCACGAAGACAAGATGCTCGCCGAGTCAGCCAAACGCAAGCTCGATCCATATGCAATCGCCCGCGAATATGAAGATCGCTTTCATAAAGACTTAGCGCAACTTGGAATCCAACCCGCAGCGGCTTATCCGCGCGCAAGTGAATCCATCGAGATGATGCAGGCGCTCATTACACAACTCATTGAACAAGGCAGTGCATATGTTGGTGATGACTCATCTGTCTACTTTGCTGCGCAATCTTTCCCAAGTTATGGCGAGATCAGCGGTAATCGGTTAGATGCACTTCAGCCAGGACATCGCTACGAATATACCGATGATGGCGCCAAGCGTTTCCATGCAGATTGGGCGCTCTGGAAAACAGCTGGAAACCGAACCGAGATGATCTGGGATGCACCATGGGGAGCAGGATTCCCCGGTTGGCATATTGAATGTTCTGCCATGTCACTGCACTTTTTAGATGGCTTCGTCGATCTTCACCTTGGTGGCATCGATCTACGTTTCCCTCATCACGAGAATGAACGCGCTCAATCAAATGCGGCTGCTGGTTATGAAGTTGTAGCGCAATGGGTGCATGGTGAGCACCTCCTCTTTGAAGGTCGCAAGATGTCGAAGAGTGCTGGCAATGTAGTTCTTCTCTCTGATCTTGTAGCGCGAGGCTTGGATCCGCTCGCACTGCGCCTCTGCTTCCTTGAGAATCGCTATCGCAGCCAGATCGATCTCACCTGGGATGCATTGATTGCTGCCGATGCGACCATCACTCGCTGGCGCAAGAAGCTCAAGGATTGGGGGCCAAGCACCCAGACACCTGATGCACAGTCGCTCATTGCATCGCTTACTGCCATGTTGATGAACGATCTCTCAACTGTTGAAGTAGCTGTAGAACTTCGCCGAATCGAACGGGATGAATCAGTTGCCCCAGGCGTGCGTGCAGCAATCTTTAGAGCAATGGATAACGTCTTCGCCCTTGACCTTGATCGTGCGGATGCCGAGATTTGGCTCACGGATGAGCAATCTCGATTGCTG
Source organism: Candidatus Nanopelagicaceae bacterium (assembly GCA_036742235.1). Lineage (GTDB taxonomy): Bacteria > Actinomycetota > Actinomycetes > Nanopelagicales > Nanopelagicaceae > PALSA-747. The sequence goes on from DAINQZ010000041.1 coordinate 4,507, forward strand.
AGCGAGCGAGCAGCAGCTCGGGCAGCAAAGAATTTCGCACGAAGTGATGAATTACGTGAAGAGCTCTTAACTCTAAAGATCGCAGTGAAGGATGGTCCGACTGGGCAGGAGTACGAGGTTATTGCCTAGTTAGTCGGCGATACCTGCGAAGAGATCCTGCTCCCAACCTTCTGGAGTGAGATCACCTGACTTCTCACCTTTCACCAAGGTGTAGTACTCATAACCCCAGACATTGAGTCCGACATTGTTAGAGAGTGCAAAGAACGGACCATCGAGTGCGATCTGAGTTGGATGAGATGCCATCGCCTTCATCTTCTGATCAACGAATTCGCTTGCGTCGATAACGGTTGTGACGACATCATCGGGTTTCGCAAAGGGGAGATCATCGGCGTTATCTACGCCCATGAAATCTGATCCAGCTGCCTTCATCGCATCGATTCCCTTTTGAATCACCGAACGCGGCATCGTGTTCCAATAGATCTTCTCGATATTCCATTCCGACTCCACCAACTCTGCTGCGCGCATCGCAACTCGATGGGCCTGAATATGATCTGGGTGGCCATATCCACCAAAATCATCATAGGTAACAAGGACTTGTGGTTTTACTTCAAGAATAATTCTGACGAGCTCGCGCGCTGCGCTATCGAGATCTGCCTGCCAGAAAACATCAGGGCGATCATTGGGTGG
>DAINQZ010000041.1:5293-7161 GCA_036742235.1 Candidatus Nanopelagicaceae bacterium
GGATGGGCGTGAACGAGTAGCAGGCTCTTCTGGCTCTTGGAAGTCATAGGGAGAGGATAACAACTCTCCACGATTTCCTTTATCCTTCAACCATGACCACAGATCTCAAGGGCAGACTGCCTCGCGACGAACGCAGAGCGCAATTACTTGCAGCAGCACTCGAAGTCTTTACGCAGGCTGGTTACCACTCGGCGGCGATGGATGAGATCGCTGATCGCGCCAATGTAAGCAAGCCGGTCTTGTACCAACACTTCCCTTCCAAGCTCGATCTCTATCTTGCCGTTCTCGATCTCCACATCGACTCACTCGTCTTTGAGATTCAGAAGTCAGTTGCATCGCGCACTGATAACTGGGAGCGCGTTCAGGCCACGACTGCCGCCTACTTTGATTTCATTAATTTAGAAGGCGAAGCATTCCGCCTGCTCTTCGAGAGCGATATGAGCGTCGAACCTCAAGTTCGTCAGCGCCTCACACGTATGACCTATGACTGCGCCGCTGCGTTCTCTGCCGTTATCTCCATTGATACAGGTCTACCAAAAGAGGCATCCATGATGCTCGCCGTAGGAATCATTGGAAATGTGCAATCGGCTGCACGTCACTGGTTAGAGCGCGACGGCAAGATCGACCGTGATAACGCGGTAAAGCTTGTAGCAAATCAGATCTGGCGCGGTATCGGCGGCTTCCCAAAGCAGAGTCAGTAATTTCAGGTTAAGGTTAGGTCATGGCTAAAGAGAATAAGACAACGACAGACCTTCGTATTGGTATCGCTGACACTGGCGTCGACCTCATGTACGAGATTGATCATTCGATCGAGAAGGTCGTAGCCAAGGTTCAGGAAGCACTCGACTCTGGCAAAGCACTATCGCTCACGGATACCAAGGGCCGTCAGATCCTTATTCCGCACGGCAAGATCGCCTATGTCGAGGCTGGCAATGCCGCAGACCGCAAGGTCGGTTTCACAACCTTATAGTTCTACAGCTCGGCCATTCGCCTTATCTTCCGCGATAATTTCGCGTAGCGCTTGAACTGAAGTCTGCAAGAGAATATCCAACGGTGGCATTGGATCGACGCCATGAACCATCATCACGCCACCTGCGCGAACGCGAAGCATTGATGCAATCACAAAGAGCGCTGAAGCTTCCATCTCAGAACAGAGCGCTCCACCAATCTCCCACGCCTTCCAGCGATTGAGGAGATCTGGCCCTACGCCCATTCGCTCTGGCTCATGCTGACCATAAAACGAATCTTTTGATTGCGTAATACCAGTGCGGTACTTCGCGCCAGTCTTCTTTGCCGCACGTTGAAGTGCAAGGACGAGATCGATATCTGCAATCGCCGGGAACTCAATCGGCATGTAGTGCAGCGATGTACCTTCATCGCGGATCGCCGCATTAATAATCGCGAGCTCACCAGATTTAATATCTTTCTGAATGTGTCCAGATGTACCCACTCGGATAAAGGTATCGGCGCCAACACGGACGAGTTCTTCAATCGCGATTGCTGCTGAAGGACAGCCGATTCCAGTTGAGGTCACAGATACCTTCACACCATCTAAGGTTCCGGTATAGGTGTTGTACTCGCGGTTCTGTGTGACATGTACAGGATTATCGAAGAGCGCTGCGATGGCTTCGCATCGACCAGGATCGCCTGGGAGCAGAACATATTTACCAACATCACCGCGCTTGAGGTTGACGTGATATTGCTTGCCGTCAGCTGTCTCCATTGTTATCTCCTTTAATTAACTCACGTACTCCACCGATCGCAGTTTCGATCAGAGAGTCCAAACCTTTAAAATCTCCATCAGCCCACATCGCCATGATGCCGCCTGCTCTCACGCCAAGTATGGAGGCAACAACAAAGAGCGTTGA
>DAINQZ010000042.1:0-7056 GCA_036742235.1 Candidatus Nanopelagicaceae bacterium
TACGAACGGATCGGCGGACATCAAGTCTTCGCTGACCTCGCTTCACATTTCTATGCACTTGTTGCGATCGATCCGATCTTGCGCCCGATGTATCCAGATAATGATCTGCATGGTGCCGGCGAGCGATTGATGATGTTCTTAGAACAATATTGGGGTGGACCCACTACCTATTCAGAGAAGCGCGGCCATCCACGACTTCGGATGCGTCATGCCGGTTTTCATATCGACAGCGCAGCTCGTGATGCTTGGCTTCGATGCATGAAGAGCGCGGTCTCGGAGATTGAATGTGCACCAGAGTTAAAGCAAGAGCTCTGGGAGTACTTGGAAGGTGCTGCGCAGTTCCTAGTCAATCAACCCGACTAGCGCTTTGGCTGGGACTTATTACCAATCTTTAAGATCTCACCATTACGCAGGTACCAGAGAGTTCCATCTTCACCCCGAACTGTGGTGATGCGAAGTCCAACAGATTCAACAACACCTTTGACCTCAAGTACTTCAACGACATCGCCAACACCATATTGATCTTCAATCAACATAAAGATGCCAGCAAGTAAGTCCCGGACGATCGTCTGGGCACCAAGACCAAGTGCAACGCCAACAACACCAGCAGATGCAACGACCGGACCAAGGTTCAAACCAAATTCACTCAGCACCATCGAGAGTGCGATCAACCAGATCAGACCATTCAGAGCGGACTTGAGGATCGTCCCTGTCGTCTGGGCACGTTCACGTTGGCGGGTAGCGGTCCGTTGTGGCCCCGGGACGAAATCGGCATTAGCGATCCGGCTCATGGCTCGGCTGATAGCCCGTCCACCCAGGATCTGCAGGCCAACGGCCACGGCGATGATCGCCACGATATGCAAGGGGGCGCCGCTGAACCAGGTATAAATATGGTGAACATTGAGTTTCATGGTGTGAAGACTCTATCTAAATTCGGCGAAATCCAGCCATTTTTCAGTGGAGTAGGGCAAGATTTCCCCCATGGCGCACTGGTTGTGCGTTACCGGTAAACGGCAACTACCGGCCAGAACTTAAGGGAGAAGTTCGGTGAGTCAGACACTCGTTCTGAATGCTACGTATGAACCACTAGGAGTTGTTTCAGATCGGCGAGCGCTTATTCTCGTCTTAAATCAACGTGCTAGCACCGTTGAGGAATCTGACATCATCCTGCATTACGCGGGTGGAGAGATGGTTCTCCCCGCAGTTATCCGCCTGACAAAATTTGTGAAAATTCCATATCGTCACGCCATTCCATTATCTAGACGCGCGGTCTTCGCCCGCGATGGCGGCAAGTGCGTCTACTGCGGAGCTACCGCAACATCGATCGACCATGTCATTCCACGTAGCCGTGGTGGCGCCCATCAATGGGAGAACGTCGTCGCTGCATGCCACAAGTGCAATCACCAGAAGGCAGATCGGATGCTCAAGGAGATCGGGTGGAAGTTGCGCTCGCTACCGCGCGAGCCATCTGGCGCTGCCTGGCGCATCCTCGGCACTGGCCGATCAAATGAACGCTGGTTGTCCTACCTTGAGCCATATGGCGTTGTATCGGGGCTCACAAACGTGAGTGCTGCTAGCGCCTAAAACTGGCATTAAGATTCAGAGATGATCATGCATCTTCTGCCACAGGTAACGACACTACTTCATATGACTGCTCAAGAAGATGGTTCGAATCCTGGCGCTGGACTTACTGCGTTGCAGACATTCCTCTACTTCGTTGCTGCACCAATGGGGCTCTTTGCTGTGATTACCGCGGTCGTCGTTGTTGCGACTGCAGATCGCTCAAAGATTAGTAAGAGCGATCTGACTCGTATCGACTAGTTCTCTTGCTTTTTCGCTTTTTCTCTTTTAAAGCTTAAGCATCCTTTGCTTGTGCACGTAGCGCACGAGCGAGGTGGTCGCGATTCTCATTGATAAAACGGATCATCGCAGCCGGTGCATCCTTGTGGGTTGCAAGCCACGCATCAGTCTTCGCTAAGACTTCCTGCGTAATCACATGACTTGGATACATCGCCTCGACGATCGATCCAGCCATCTCAAAGCCATGTTCATCCCAAGTCTTAATCAAGGTATCGAAGTACGGATCAACGAAGTTCGCGAGTAGATCGCGATGGGTTGCGCGTTGGAATCCGCCCATCATTGCCTGACGAACTTGAGTACCAGTCTCGACCTTGTAGATCGCATCCCATGCGCTCTGCTTTGCAGCAAGAGTTGGCTGAGCAGCAAGACCACGTTGGAATTCAGCGTTGCCAGGGATCGTGTTATCGGCATCCAACAACTTCTGGAGTTCTGATCGATCGAAGGCGCCTTGCGCAGCAAGTGCGATACCAAGTGCCCACTTCAGATCCTTATCAAGGAGCAAGCCATTGATCGCGCCATCGAAGACGCCACGTAGCTGTGCAATCTGTTCTGGTGTGCAGGCAAGTGATCCAAAGATGCGAGCGAGTTGGAGCTGCTTATCGCTTCCTGCGCTCTCCTTGGTGAGAAGTGCGTAGACAGTATCTGCTGCACGAACCTTGAGTGCTTGGCGATTGGCAGGTGCTGCATACTCTTCGATAGTGAGTGCGATCTTCTGACCAGCGCCAGTGACAGCGCTGATATGAGTTTCGCCAGCAAGTCCGGCAAGTGCGATATTGATGAACTCAGTTGTTGAGATCTCGGCATCGCGGACCATATCCCACGCGGCAGACCAGCAGAGTGCGCGAGCAAGTGAATCATCGATCTTGCCAAGGTGTGACTGCAGTGTCTTGATCGAACGTGGATCAAGGCGCCACTTACCGTACGAGAGATCGTGGTCATTGATAAGGAGTAGGTCTGCAACTTTCTCGCCAGCAAGTGCGGATACTTCAGTAGAGCTACCTGCTGCATCAATCTCAACTGACTTACGACGGACAACGCGATCGCCGACGATATCGAAGAGGCCAACCGATAGACGATGGAGACGGAGCTCCTTCGATCCTGCTGGGATCGCTGGGACTTCTTGTGAGATCTTGATCGATGTATATGTCTCACCTGTCGCATCGAGTGTGATCTCTGGGCGAAGTGTGTTCACACCTGCGGTGCGGAGCCAGGTATCAACCCAAGGCTTGAGATCGCGACCACTTGCTTCGCTGAGTGCGTTGAGCAGATCATCGAGAGTGGTGTTCGCCCAGGCATGCTTCTTGAAGTAGTTACGAAGACCTTCGAGGAACTTCTCGCGGCCGCAGTAATGAACCAACTGCGCCAAGACGGATGCGCCCTTTGCGTAGGAGATACCGTCGAAGTTCGCTGCGGCAGTCTCGATATCTTCAGGGTCGGTGATGATTGGGTGGGTCGTGATCAACTGATCTTGGTCATAGGCCCAGTTCTTCGATTCAATGTTGAAGCCAGTCCATGATTCGCTGAAGCGGGTGCACTCATTGAGGGCGAGCGCTGAAGACCATTCGGCGAAGGATTCGTTGAGCCAGAGGTCATTCCACCATTCCATGGTGACGAGATTTCCAAACCACATGTGAGCCATCTCGTGCAGGATCACGTGGGCACGGGCTTCATACATCCGGTTGGTGACCTTAGATCTGAAGACTAGGAGCTCTTCTAAGAAGGTGACACAACCAGAGTTCTCCATCGCGCCCCAGTTGTAATCAACAACGGCGATCTGGTCGTACTTTTCAAATGGATATTCGATTCCGAAGACCTCTTCAAAGTAGGCAAAGCCCTGCTTGGTAAGAAGGAAGACATCATCTGGATCCATGAACTCAGCAAGTGACTTACGTGCATACATGCCAAGAGGCACAACCTTCTTGCCGCGGTACTCATCGTGGACATGTGCGTAAGGTCCGGCAACCATCGCAGTGATGTAAGTCGAGATACGTGGTGTTGGATCGAATGCAACGATCTTCTTATCGCCATCGACTGTTGTTGATGCAACTGGGCTATTGGAGATAACTTCCCAATGCCCCGGTGCAGTCACAGTAAGAAGGTAGATTGCCTTGAGATCTGGCTGATCAAAGCATGGATACATCTTGCGGATATGTGCAGTCTCACCCATTGAGTAGAGGTAGGCCTCATCATCGACTGGATCGACGGATAGCTGAAGACCTTCGCCGACCTTTGAGTACGGCATCTCAGCAACGATTACCAATTCGTTCTGCGCGGCAAGGCCATTGAGGAAGAGGCTCTCACCATCGAAGGTTGATGTATCAACTGGTGCACCATTGAGTGTGGCCGAGATGATCTTGTTCGCAGCGACATCGATAAAGGTGTTGTAACCAGGTGTGGTGCAAGTAAATGTTGCGGTCACATTCGCGATGAAGTGTTCACGGCCGGTGGTGACATCGAGATGGACTCGATAGGTATCAATAGCGAGGTGCTTGGCGCGTTCTGCAGCCTCGGCACGTGTGAGATTTAAACCTGGCACGGTTACTCCTTTTAGTCAGATGAGTTAGAGAAGCTAGCCCTGAACTCAAGCGAATCGATAGGGCAGTAACCTACCCCTGTGAGCGAGGTCGAGCGTCCCGTAATTCGTAGCTATCGCCTGCGCGGAGACCGTGCGACCGCTGCTCAAGCCCAGGCCTATCAGCGCCTATGGCCCGCCTACGGCCTTGACCCACGCGGCACGATCGATGCCCGCGAGATCTTCCCAACCAGCACCGCTCGGATCATGGAGATCGGCAGTGGCATGGGGGAGGCGACCGCCCAGATCGCAGCAGCCTTTCCCGATACTGGCTTCTTGGTGATCGAAGTTCATAAGCCAGGTATCGGATCACTCATGAACCTCTGCGATAAGGCTGGCACTAAAAATCTTAAGGTGATTGAAGAGGATGCCCACTTGATCTTGCGTGACAGCACACCAGATCAATCACTCGATGCGATCCATCTCTACTTCCCAGATCCTTGGCCGAAGAATGGTCATCAGAGGCGACGGATCGTGCAGAAGGAATTTCTTGAGTTGATCCATCCGAAGTTAAAAGATGGTGGCTATATCCATATCGCAACCGATTGGATCGCTTATGCGCAGTGGATTCAACGAATCTTTTCCGAGAGCGACCTCTTCACCGGTGGAGTAATCGAACGACCAGAGTGGCGACCGATCTCAAAGTTTGAAGGACAAGGTCTTCGCAAAGGACATATCGTCACCGATATGAAGTACTTCAAGAAGAGTTAGATCTGACCTTCATTCTCGTACTTACTTACTAATCCGATACGACGGATATGTCGCTCATCGTTTGAGAATGGTTCGGAAATAAAGGCATCGACCATCTCTAAGCAGAATTCTGGCGTATGCATCCGGCCACCAATAGCGATGACATTGGCATCATTATGTTGACGACCAAGCTTTGCAGTCTCGATTGACCAAGCAAGGATGGCGCGAATGCCCTTCACCTTATTTGCCGCGACCTGCTCGCCATTTCCTGATCCCCCGAGAACAATTCCCATAGATCCTGGATCGCTGGCAACAGCTTCTGCTGCTGGAATACAGAAGACTGGGTAATCATCGAGTGGGTCATAGGTATGTGGGCCGTGGTCTGTGACCTGATGGCCTTGGCCTTCAAGGTGGGCCACAATCGCATTCTTAAAGTCGAGTCCGGCGTGATCGCTGCCGATATGGATTCTCATAGGGATATCTTCTAACAAAAGTTCTGGAAATGAGTGAGGCACTCACTGGAGAAGAGTGAGTGCCTCAATTCATTGAGCCATCAACGGGCTTTATTAGCCGTTATTAGCCATTTGCTGGTGCTGGAGCCATTGGAGCTCCGAGTCCACCGACCTGGCCATGACCACGTCCGCGTCCTCCACCAAATGCACCACGCTGTCCCGGAGTTGCATTGACCTCTGCTGTTACGCGAGCAAGGACGCCAGCCTTCTCGGTTGTTGCCTGTGCTGCTGTGAGTTGACCAGCTGTTACAGCTGCATCGATCTCTGAGTTCTCAACTGCAACGAGTGCAGTGATGAGAGCCTGTGTCTTTGCACCTGCGATTGTTGCAAGTGACTGACCAGCTGCGCGATCTGATTGAAGCGTTGCAGCAGTGATTCCCAGAGTTGAGAGAATCACATTCTCTTCTGCTGCCTGATTAGGTCCCCCCATAGGACCGCCACGATATCCGCCGAACCCACCAGGTCCACCGGGTCCACCTGCACCCATAGTTGGCTTGGCAGCAGCAAGAGCAGCGATGATCGCATCTTCTTGCGCCTGAGTGATTGTTCCCTTTGTTACGAGACCATCAAGGATGGTTTTGAAAGAATTTGTACCGGAGAATGCATTTGCACCACCGATAGTTGGGCGAGTGGTCGCAACACTCTTTGCAGAAGGTGTTGAGTGAGATGATGCAGCAGATGCAACGCCGAGTGATCCGACGGTGATAGCTGCTACGAGCCCACCAGCTACGAGTGATGATTTCTTGTTGAGCTTCATTGGATCTCTTTCTTACTGTGTAGTTCGCGATGCCCTCACATCGCGATATACGTAGATAACAGGTCGAACCTGCGAAATTCGGTTGTTAGGTCTGTGATGGTAGTGAGAGTTACTGGGAATAAAGTGAGAAACCCGCACTTGATTTGAGGGGCTAGCGCTCTATATGAGCACGGAGAGTGATCAGAAAATGGGATCCGAGGGGCCAATCCCTCAATAACTGGCCGAGGGGGCCTACTCATGCGCAGAAGAGTTTCACTGCTTGTAATCGGATTACTCAGCACCACCCTGGTCCTCCAGGGCTATCCAATCGCCCACGCATCAACACCGATCAAGAAGGCTGGGCGCGTCATAGCATCACGGCCCAACACCATCTTGAATGGGAAGGGCGCACCATCCACGGCGGTTGGTATCGATGGTGACTTCTATATCGATAGCGCTGCGCTCGCTATCTATGGCCCCAAGACTTTGGGCCGCTGGCCTGCACCATCATCACTAAAAATTTCGGTCTCTCCTTCAAGCAACGGCAAAGGAGGCTCTGTGGTTGCAGGAGTACCCGGCGAGAAGGGCGCAACTGGTGCGACAGGAGCAGTTGGACCACAAGGTGCTACCGGTGCAACAGGTGATACTGGTCCTCAAGGAGCAACTGGAGCAACTGGAGCAACTGG
>DAINQZ010000043.1:0-6915 GCA_036742235.1 Candidatus Nanopelagicaceae bacterium
CGTGCGGTGCTCATGCTTGTGTGCTTGCCATTCTGGTCTCCTTAAGAGTTGAGTACATAACTCGCTAATACATCGAGTCCGAGCTCCTGATTGTTGAGCGCCTTGCTCGCCTTCGGAAAGGCTCGCACAAATGCTCTGCGATTCTTCGCCATCTCAAAACATCCGAGATGAAGCCAAGCGCCGCGACCAGGAAGTTTGTGGTCGGGATCAGGAAGTACCTGACCATCGATCACTACTAGATGGAGTAGCTCTTCCCAGGACTCGCGTTTACGACAGGCGATGCAACTGCGGGTAGGCAATTAACTCTCCAGACGGCTCACACGTGAACTGGTAGGCAAACCTTACCTGCTACTGATCGTTAGAGGGTAATTCCTCGCTTGGGCCAGCGTGATCGCCAGCCTCATCGGTTGGCTCAACCTCTTCAACTGGCGGCTTTGGCTTCTCGATCCGAGCGATCGGGTTATCTGGATGGATATCAATGCGCCAGCCAGTCAGGCGTGCAGCCAGACGAGCATTCTGGCCATTAGCACCAATAGCGAGTGAGAGTTGGTAATCCGGAACGATCACCTTTGCAGATTTGGTCTCGAGATCAACGATCTCAACGCTACTCACCTTTGCAGGTGCAAGTGCTGCTGCAACATATGCTGCTGGATCATCGGAGTAATCGACGATATCGATCTTCTCACCTTGCAACTCATCAATAACAGCGCGCGAGCGAACTCCGCTTGGTCCGATGAGTGCTCCTTTAGGACTGACGCCAGCACGATGGGTGCGCACAGAGATCTTGGTGCGTGCACCTGGCTCGCGCGAGATGCCGACGATCTCAACGGTGCGATCTTTTACTTCTGGGACTTCAAGTGCGAAGAGCGCCTTCACGAGTGCTGGGTGGGTACGTGAGAGTGTGATCTCTGGCCCCTTCTCCCCTTGCACAACATTTACTACAAAGGCCTTGATGCGATCGCCATGTTTAAAAGATTCGGTCGGAACTTGTTCGTTCGGTGGAATCTTTCCTTCCACCTTGCCGAGATCGACGTAGATGACATCCTTATCGCGACCTTGCTGAACTACGCCAGAGATGACATCTCCCATATTTGCTGAGAACTCTCCGACGATCGTTGCATCATTTGCATCGCGCATCGCTTGCTTAATAGTTTTGCGGGCCTCTTTATCGGCCATCTGCTCAAAGCCTTCGATCTCGTGGATCACGCTCTCCACGAAGATTCCTTCTTCATCAAAGACTGATGTCCAGATGACGATCTCACCGCTCTGGCGATTGAGAACTGCACGCCCACCAGGCTTGGCATCAGGTTGCTCGGCATAGACTGCAGCAACGGCATTCTCGATCTGGCTGATCAACTTCTCCAGCGGCATCTTCTTCTCGGCGATAATGGCAACAAGTGCCGACATTTCAACTGGCATTATTCATCACCCTCGCCGTCAGCAGCTTTGAGTGATTTAAATTCAATTTCAAGGATCGCCTTCTTAATAGCGGCGAATGCAATCTTTACTGAATCGATCTCGACATCGATCTCAGTTGAATCACCGATCCGACCCTTGACCTGCTGATCGTCGTGCTGGGTGATTGTGATGAGGCGACCGTGATTCTTGCGCCAATGACGTGGCTTGGTGAGTGGGCGATCGACGCCAGGAGATGTGACTTCAAGGGTAAAAGGAGTATCGCCAAGTGCAGGAAGAACTTCGACGATCGCCGAAACTTCCTTGGAGACTGCGGTGACTTGATCGAGTGTGAGGTTGGTATCGCCATCGACAATAACTGTCATGATCTTGCGCTTACCTGCTGGAGTGAGAGTAACTTCCTCTAAGTAGCATCCTGCGGCTTCGATGGCAGGGGTGATCGCTACTGCGATCTCTTCAAGTAGCGTCATGGGACTTCCTTCTATGTAGTTGTACTTCTTACTTAATTCCTACTGCTATCTACTGCTGTACCAATCATAACCCACTTTTGCGATCAACAGAAATGTCATGATGAGGAAGACCTTACGCACAAGTGGTGATCCCCCGCGTATCGCCAACCTTGATCCAATGATTGATCCAGTGACATTTGCAAAAGCGAGGATCAAGCCCACTTTCCACCAGATATGGCCGGTCGCTGAGAAGGTGAGGATCGCTGCAAAGTTCGTTGAAATATTGACAAGCTTCGCAGTGGCAGATGCCTTTAAGAATGCATATCCAATTACACCAACGAGAATAAAGAGGAGAAACGAGCCAGTCCCTGGTCCGAAGATGCCGTCGTAGAAACCGATCAACAATCCGAATGAGGCAACAAGTAGTTGGCGAATCCGCGGAGTGAACCTAAGGTTCTCTTCCATTCCCAAGTGCGGACGCTTCCAGGTATAGATCGCTACCAAGAAGAGCAAGATGACGATGATCGGACGGAAGACGCTCTTTGGGAATTCAGCGGCGAGCCTTGCTCCGGCTGCCGAGCCAATAAATGCTGGTATCGCCATTGATGCCGTGAGCCGCAGATCTGGTTTTACTTTACGAAAGTATGCCGCCGCCGAGAATGATGTACCGAAGATCGACGGCACCTTATTCGTACCAAGGATCATTGGGATTGGCTTATCCGAGATGCCAATCAAGAGCGCTGGCAGTTGAATAAGTCCCCCGCCACCTGCGATCGCATCAATGAATCCGGCTAGCCCTGCAGCGATCGCAAGGAAGATCCAGTGACCGATCGAGAGCGTCATTAAGCAGTAACGACCTTGTAAATATCCTCAGTAGCAGTAGCTGCATTGATCTCACTCTTCTCACCACTGGTGCGGATTCGGAGTTCGACCTTTCCTTCAGCGAGAGCTTTGCCAACTATGACGATAAAAGGAATACCAATGAGTTCGGCATCCTTGAACTTCACGCCAGCGCTTGGATCCTTGCGATCATCAAACATGACGCGCAGGCCCTTCGCTTCAAGATCGAGTGCCAACTTCTCTGCGGTTTCAAAGATCAACTCATCCTTGCCGGTTGCGACAATATGCACATCGGCAGGTGCGATCTCACGTGGCCAGTTCAGACCGATCTCATCGTGGGTCTGCTCGGCAATCGCAGCCACAGCACGTGAAACACCGATTCCATACGATCCCATCGTGACAACCTGCGACTTACCATTCTGATCTAGAACGGTGAGATCAAGAGCCTGCGCATATTTGCGACCAAGTTGGAAGATGTGGCCGATCTCAATGGCGCGATCGATGATGACAGGTGATTGGCAGCTAGGACAGAGATCGCCAGCGCGTACTTCTGCGGCTTCAAGGTAGGCATCGACTTCAAAGTCGCGACCATTTGTTACAAATCGAACGTGCTTATCCTTTTGATTTGCACCAGTAACCCAATGCGAGCCTGGTGTTACGCGAGGATCTGCATAGATAGTGATGCCAAACTTCTTCGCATCTTGTGGTCCGATGTAACCCTTCACCAGACCTGGGAACTTCACAAAGTCGCCATCTTCAAAGAGGCGTAACTCTGATACGCCGGCGAGGTTTGCACCAAGGCGCTTAAGGTCGACTTCACGATCGCCTGGAACGAGTACAGAGATAGCTTTCTCATCGGCCATGATCATGACATTCTTCAAAGTCTGATCAGCAGAGTAACCGCCACCGAACTTCTCGTTGAGGAGATCGACGAGTGAATCAATAGTTGGGGTATTTGGAGAGTCAAAGACCGCCATCGCTGCAGGTGCTGCGCCAGCATATGGTGCAACCTTGGTGACCATCGCTTCAACGTTTGCGGCATAGCCACACTTCTCGCAGAGAACGTAGGTATCTTCACCGGTTGGGCAAGGAGCGAGGAACTCTTCAGATTTTGATCCACCCATTGCGCCAGCCATTGCAGCGACGATATTGAAGTTCAGGCCTAGACGAGTAAAGGTCTTCACATAGGCATCGCGGTGCTTCTGATACGAAACTTCAAGACCAGCATCATCGATATCGAATGAGTAAGAGTCCTTCATAACAAATTCGCGACCGCGAATAATGCCCGAACGTGGACGTGGTTCATCGCGGAACTTCGTCTGGATCTGATAGATCGACAGTGGTAGATCCTTATAAGAGGAGTACTCACCCTTCACCATCAAGGTGAACATCTCTTCATGGGTTGGACCTAAGAGGTAATCATTTCCTTTGCGATCCTTCAAACGGAAGAGATCAGGGCCGTACTCTTCCCAACGATTGGTCTGCTCATATGGCTCTTTAGGGAGCATCGATGGGAAGTGGACTTCTTGGAATCCGGCGGCATCCATCTCTTCACGAACGACGCGTTCGATATTGCGGAAGGTGATGTAGCCAAGTGGCAACCACGAGTAGATACCGGCCGAGATGCGGCGGACATATCCGGCGCGAACTAAGAGGCGGTGGCTTGCGACCTCTGCATCAGCAGGATCATCACGTAGGGTGCGCAGAAGCAGAGTCGACATACGAAGCATGGCGTAACCCTACCTAATCTAGGCAGAGGCAGGAGTGAGGTGGCGCTTACTTAACGCTAACTTCAGGAGCGCCAGATACGACTCCAGCAGCTTCCATCTCTTCGGCTAAGCGCATCGCCTCTTCAATTAAGGTCTCAACGATCTGTGACTCAGGAACAGTCTTAATGACTTCGCCCTTTACAAAGATCTGGCCCTTGCCATTCCCGGATGCGACACCGAGATCTGCTTCGCGTGCTTCACCAGGACCATTAACGACGCAACCCATAACGGCAACGCGCAATGGGACTGTCATTCCTTGTAATCCAGCTTGGACCTTCTCGGCCAAGGTGTAGACATCTACTTGGGCGCGGCCACATGATGGGCAGGAGACGATCTCCAACTTACGTTGGCGCAAATTGAGTGACTCAAGGATCGAGATACCGACCTTTACCTCTTCAACTGGCGGGGCCGAAAGTGAGACGCGGATCGTGTCGCCGATACCTTCGGCAAGGAGAATGCCAAATGCGGTCGCTGACTTGATCGTGCCCTGGAAGATTGGACCAGCTTCGGTCACGCCAAGGTGCAATGGATAATCGCACTGAGCGGCGAGCAATCGGTAGGCCTTCACCATAGTGACTGGGTCGTGATGCTTCACTGAAATTTTAATATCGCTGAAGCCATGTTCTTCAAAGAGTGATGCCTCCCAGAGCGCAGACTCTGCAAGCGCTTCTGGTGTTGCCTTTCCGTATTTTGCAAGAAGGCGTGGGTCGAGTGATCCAGCGTTCACACCGATTCGGATTGGAATGCCTGCATCGCCAGCTGCCTTAGCAACTTCTTTGACCTTGTCATCGAACTGCTTGATATTGCCTGGATTAACGCGGACCGCTGCGCAGCCAGCATCGATTGCCGCGAAAATATATTTTGGTTGGAAGTGGATATCTGCAATCACTGGGATCTGAGACTTCTTCGCGATCTGCGCGAGTGCATCAGCATCGTCCTGTGATGGGACGGCGACGCGAACGATCTGGCAACCGGATGCGGTGAGTTCAGCGATCTGTTGAAGTGTTGCGTTGACATCAGAGGTGAGCGTTGTACACATTGATTGCACGCTGACTGGCGCATCGCCACCTACAAGGACACTACCGACCTTGAGTTGCTTGCTCTTACGACGTGGCGCAAGAGTAGGAGGGGGTGCTGATGGAATTCCGAGATCAACCATGATCGTTATTCTGCCGTATTAGAGATTAAAATGCACAGGATTGAAAATATCAGCGGCCAGAAGCAAGATCGAGAGCCCTGCAAGGAAGACAAAGACGACGATTGTTATAGGTGTGAGCGCCTCAACATCGATCGGCCGTGGGCTCTGACGTCGGCGTACCCGGGCCCAGAGATTGCGAAGGCCATCGACGATCGCAATCGCCATATGTCCGCCATCGAGTGGCAGGATCGGCAAGAGATTGAAGATTCCCACGAAGATATTGAGGCTGGCGATAATCATGATGAACTGCGCAATGCGCTCATTCCATGCCAACTTACTATCACCAACAGTCTGAGCTGATGCTTGGGCAACGCCTACTACCCCAACTAAGCCGGAAGGATCGCGTGGCTTGCCGCCAAAAGTCTGACTCAAGAGAGCCGGGATCTTGCTCGGCAACGAGATGAGTGAAGAGACCGAACTCGTGAAGAGATCTCGGCCAAGTTGCCACGAGTGAATAGTTGAATCAACTGGGTTCTGGCGGAGCATTCCAAGGCGGTTGATAACGCCGATGATTCCAACGGTCTTACCGTTTACTACTTCAGGTGTCGGAGTGACAGATACATCCATCGTCGCGCCATTACGGATCAACGTGAGAGTAACTGGAACTCCTGGGCTCTTACGGATTACCTGAACATCCTTCGCCCAGTTCTTCACTGGCACGCCATTGATTGCGGTGAAGCGATCCCCCGGCAGAATTCCAGCAACCTTCGCAGGCATTGCAGGTGCATTAGCTGGACAAGCGCCATTGACGGTTGTGTAACAAGGAGCAACTTGTTCGACAGTCGGAGTAAGTGCCGCGGTGCCGACACCAACAAAGAGTACAAAGAGCAAGAAGAAGGCGAGAACGAAGTGAAGGACCGAACCTGCACCAAGGACCACAAGCCGCTTTCCAACTGATGCCTTATAGAAGGCGCGATCTGAATCTTCAGCAGTTAACTCTTCGCGCGAAGACATTCCAACGATGCGACAGTAACCGCCAGCAGGGATCGCCTTCACGCCAAATTCGGTCTCACCGCGAGTAAAGGACCAGAGTCGCTTTCCAAAGCCGAGGAAGAACTCAGTCACCTTCATGCCGTAGTGCTTAGCGAAGAGGAAGTGGCCTAACTCGTGCAACATCACCGAGAGGAGAAGTGCAACAACAAATGCAAGTACGCCGATTATCGCCAACATTAGTGCGAGAGCTCCTTTATATATCGATCTGCCATCATGCGAGCATTCTCTTCAACGGCACTGACATCAGCGA
>DAINQZ010000044.1:0-6864 GCA_036742235.1 Candidatus Nanopelagicaceae bacterium
ATCGCGTTATCAACATCATCGCCATCGGGAATCAATTCGTAATCAGGATGAGAAAGTTGCTTACGATTATTGAAGCTTCCTACCTTGCCGGCAAAGAGCCCGGTTCGACCAACCCGGAGCTCCTTCTCCCGCCACGGCTGATTGAAGAAGGTAAGCGTCATCGTCGCGCTGCCGTCGGTCAGAATCACTTCGAGGATGGTTCGACCAGAGGCTCGACGAAGCGAGACCTTCGAGATTTCAGCGAGGATCGTCGCCTCTTCCCCCTCAAGCAGCTGGTTGATATCAGTGAGTTCCCCGCGCTCGACATAGCGACGAGGGAAATGGCCAAGCAGATCCCCCACTGTGGTCAGCCCAAGGCCCTTCTCTAGAACTTTCGCAGTCCTATCCCCCAGAACCGCTTTGAGCGGAGTCTGAAGGTGTGAGGTGGCCATTGGCCTATTCTCTCCTCTTCTGCCCCCAGACTTGAGGGTTGAGGGGTCGATTCGCCTAAATGAACACTGAAGCGGTAATCTTTCGCCTCTCGATCAGGGTCTAGAACCCATGACTTATATTTGAAGGAGTTCACCGTGGCATCAAACTGCGATATCTGCGGCAAAGGCCCCAGCTTTGGCAACAATGTCTCGCACTCCATGCGTAAGACACGTCGCCGCTGGAATCCAAATATTCAGCGCATCCGCACCCTCGTTGGCGGACACACCAAGCGTCAGAACGTCTGCTCTTCATGCTTGAAGGCTGGCAAAGTAACTCGCTAAACCCCCTCTTCGCTCCTGTGCCTCTGATGATGGATGCTTAGGGAATGTTGATCTATGCCCATCGGGGCGCATCCGCAGATTATCGCGAGATGTCTCGTGCTGCCTATCTTGCCGCTATCGAGCAGGGCGCTGATGGCTTTGAATGCGACCTGCGTCTAACCAAAGATCGCATACTCATCTGCTGGCATGACGACGACCTGCTCCGCATTGCGGAATCACCGCTTAAAGTTGCCAGATCTACGCTCTCAGAACTTCAGGCAGTCACAGAGATTCTCACTTTCGAAGAATTGTTAGATATCGCGCTCTCACATCGCAAGAACCTTGCACTTGAAACCAAGCATCCAGTACCAACCGGTCGCGCCGTCGAGCTTGAAGTGATGAGAGCCCTGTCGGAGAATTCGGCTCGCATCGAAGCATCTGGAATCGATATCGCGATTATGTCTTTCTCGTGGTGGGCGATTCGGCGAGTAAGAAGAAGTGGTGCTCTTGGAATCTACCTGATCGCACATCGCTGGCAACGAATTCTCAACATCTTTGGCGGGATCGGTCCAGGAATCTTTCTCTTGCGCGGAGACCACGGCCTTGGCCGCAAACTAAAGCGAAGTAATCGCAAACTCTTTATTTGGACTGTCAATACGCCTGAGGATCTTAAGGTTGCACACCAGGTGAAGGCTGACGTTGTGATGACAGATATTCCAGGAAAGATGCGAGAGTATCTCTCAGCGCTTTAAGAATTTTAAAAGTGTGAGAAACCCTCATGCTCTGCGACAAAACCATCGACCATGACGCGTGAACCTTCAATAACTTTTCCGATTACCAGGAACCCTCGTGGAACGGCTGCTTCACTTGGAATTGTTGCAATGAAAACATGATCTTCTCCACCATGCAGGACCCATTGCCATACATCTACGCCCAGCTCCATTGCAGATCGCGCAAGGTCGGAATAATCCTTCGATGATGCGAGAAGCTCTTTATCGATAGTGATTCCCACACCTGAAGCGCTGGCAATATGAGAGAGCTCAGAAACCAATCCATCTGAAACATCAATCATTGAATGAGCAATCGCAGAGATCGCCTGCGCGCTCTGATAATCCACTGTTGGATGTCGATGGTGAGCCGATGAACTATCCAGCACTCCCCGCTTGAGATATTCCAGACCTGCCGCGGACTCACCGGGAAGCTTTGATACAACGACCTGATCTCCCACTTTCGCGCCACTTCTAAGTATTGGTCGACCAACAGCACCGAATGCACTGATCGAGATCACGATCTTCTCCGAAGAGGCGAGATCTCCGCCCACAACACTCGCACCCACCAGTGCTGCTTCGTCAGCAATACCGAGGGCTAACTCTTCCACCTCTTCCACGGTTATCGATTTAGGTAGGGCTGCGCTGACAAGTAAGTACTCAGGCCTGCCGCCCATGGCAAAGATGTCAGCGAGATTTGCAGCTGTGATCTTTGCGCCTATTTCATAAAGGGATGACCAGTTTCTTGAGAAGTGCGTGCCTTCAACGGCCATATCGCTTGCGAGAGCGATAGGTGTGAGAGCTGCCTTAATGACCGCAGCATCATCACCGATGCCGACTAAGACTGACTCATCCGAGCTACGGGAGAAGATCGCGGAAATAGCGGCGAGAATCTCGCGCTCTGTAGCCATTTTCCCTCATCTCTGACGCTTCTCTAACGGTTCCCCGAACGGTAGCCTAATCGCATGAGCATTCAGGCATATATTTTAATTCAGACCGATATCGGCAAGGCAAACAGTGTTGCACAAGCGATCTCTGCGATCCCAGGCGTTACCCTCGCAGAAGGTGTAACCGGTCCATATGACGTCATTATGAGAGCCGAAGCTCCAAGCATGGAGGAGTTTGGGCGTACCATCTTGGCGAAGGTGCAAGGTGTTCCTGGAATTTCACGAACACTTACCTGCCCTGTAACGAGTGTCGCGCTTTAACGAGTAACGCTTGCGCTGCGTGAGAGCGCGGCCTCGATCAGAGCTGTGATCAAATCTTTATACTCTCGGCCTGCTTGAGCCCAGAGTTTGGGGAAGACAGAGGTCGGCGTGAAGCCAGGCATTGTGTTGATCTCATTGATAACCAACTCCCCTATTGAGGAGAAGAAGAAATCAACTCGAGCAAGACCCTCGCAGCCAAGTGCATTAAAGGCCTCGACCGCGCTCTTCTGAATATCATCAACCGGAAGATCAGTTGGGCTAATCACTTTCGTTGAACCATCAAGGTACTTCGCCTCAAAATCGTAGAATTCAAAGCGTGGATCAAGTGAGATCTCACCAAGTGGCGAGGCAAGTGCAACACCATCGACCTGTAAGACTGCGCATTCGATCTCGCGCCCAGCAATCGCCTCTTCAATCATCACCTTGGTATCAAAGGTGAGCGCCTCATCAATAGCTGCTGCCAAATGTTCTGGGCTCTTTACCTTTGTTGTTCCACGGCTTGAGCCACCACGAGCGGGCTTCACAAAGAGTGGATAGGTGAGGTCGTGAGCTGGAACAGTTCCATTCCAATCTCGCTGATGAACGACGATGCCGGGTGCCACTTTCAGACCATGGGATGAAAAGATCGCCTTGGCAAAGGATTTATCCATTGCTACTGCACTCGCCAAAACTCCCGATCCGACATAACGAAGGCCTGCGATCTCTAAGAGCCCTTGGATCGTTCCATCTTCACCATATGGACCATGAAGGATCGGGAAGATGACATCGGGTTTAAACTCTTCAATCAACTCTGAAATATTAGTTTCTTTCCCACCAGTGATCTCAGGCAAGGCTCCATTAGTCAGAACAAGTCGTTGATCTGAGGGAGGAATAACCCACTGGCCCGTTTTGGTAATACCGACAAGAATCGGTTCGAAGAGAGAACGGTCTATCGAGCTAAGAACTCCACCTGCAGAGATACAGGAGATCTCATGCTCACTACTCTCGCCACCGCAAAGGAGTATGACGCGCTTCATGCGAGCTCAGCCCGCAAACTCACTGTCTTCAAATGCTCCATCGCATCTGCAGGGGTCATCGCTCCAGAGACGACATCTGAAACGACCTCGATGATCGGCACTTCAACGCCAACTCGGTGTGCGAGCTCACGAATAGAACGAGCTGACGCAACACCCTCAACGGTCTTTGGCATCAGAATGCTCGCCTCGCTCATCGAGCCAGTTCGTCCAAGCGCCTCTCCAAAAGTTCTATTGCGAGATAGCGATGATCCGCAACTTGCGACAAGATCGCCCATCCCTGCCAAACCTAAATTGGTCAGTGGATCGGCGCCATATCCAATTCCAAATCGCGCGACTTCGCCGAGGCCGCGAGTAATGATCATCGATTGTGTGTTCTCGCCATATCCGAGACCGATGGCCATGCCGACGGCAAGTGCAATGACCGACTTTGTCGCTCCGGCTAATTCGCACCCAACGAGATCACTCGAAGGATAGACACGGAAATATGGATTGGTGAAGAGTTCAATTAACTCATCAACGATCTTTGGATTTGTCGATGCAGCGACCGCGCCGGCAGGTTGGCGCAGACTCAACTCTCCCGCCAAATTTGGTCCTGTTAAGAGTCCCATATCGTCGAGGGAGATTCCGAGCTCGGAAGCCATGATCTCTGTCATGCGCGAGTGGGTATCTGCCTCGATACCTTTAAGAGTACTAATCAACCTCATACCTGGCTTGAGGTGCGGAGCCCAGACCTTGAGATTCTCTCGGAGCGTCTGCGCCGGGATAGCGACAATAATTACATCAGAATATTCGAGCGCTACCTTTAAATCTGTTGTTGCGTGTACCTGCTCTGGAAGCTTGATCCCTGGCAGGAATTTCTCATTCGTATGGAGCGCATTTATTTCATCAACGACGGATGAATTTCGACCCCACAACAGAACATCGTGCCCTGCATCAACAATGATCTGGGCGAGAGTGGTTCCCCAGGCGCCAGTACCAAGTACGGTGCTCTTCATCAGCGACTCTCTCCCTTCTTCTTCTTAAAGTTGCCAATCCTAGGAAGTGAAGAGAGGTGCGGATCAAAGATCTCCGCCGGTGCCTTCTCTCCCCGGATCTCTTCCAATTCTCTCGTAATTGCCGCCATGACGTAAGCGGTGGCTTCCTCTAGAGCGATGGGATCATTCTCACGCCCAGCCCAGCGCGAGAACTCCAGGGCCTTGCCAGCCTGCACGTGCACAGTCTTACGCGGGAAGAGATTCGGTCTCTTACTGTACGGAGGCAAGATCGCTTGCGCACCCCATTGGGCACAAGGAATAACCGGAACCTGAGCAAGGATTGCCAACCGAGCTATCCCAGTCTTCGCCTTCATAGGCCAGATATTCTCATCGCGAGTGAGTGTGCCCTCAGGATAAACACCGAGACAATGACCAGCCTTCAGAAATGCAACTGCATGAACAAGTGCTTGTGAAGCATTCGCACTCTCGCGTTCGACTGGCACCTGACCTGAACCTGCGATGATGCGACCGATAACTGGAATCTTAAATACGCCTGCTTTTCCAAGGAAGCGTGGCGCTCTTCCGTTCTTGTAGAGAAAATGCGCGAAGACGAGTGGGTCAAGGTAGGAGATGTGATTTGATACAACGATCACCGCGCCACTCTTAGGAAGATTCTCGATTCCACGCCAATCCCGTTTTGCGAGCAAACGAAGAAGTGGAATGACAATTGATGCGCCAAAACGAAAATAGTTATTTGTTCCTAATGGTTTTCCGGTTGGTGGTGCGTACCGAATTAGATCATCACTCGTATTCGCACTCATGGTTGAAGGATACTCGTCAATTAACGAAAAGAATGTGAATAGAAAAAAGAGAAAAAATGAGAATAAAAAAAGAGGGACCATCGCTGGCCCCTCTTTTCTATAAAGTAAAACTACTTACGCTTTACTGCCTTCTTGACAACCTTCTTAGCAGGAGCCTTCTTAGCAACCTTCTTGACGACCTTCTTCGCGGCCTTCTTTGGAGCTGCCTTCTTCGCCGCTGGCTTCTTAGCAGCAGGCTTCTTTGCTGCTGGCTTAGCAGCAGGCTTTGCAACTACCTTTACAGGTGGCTTTGGAGCTGGATCAAGCTTGCGTGCACCTGAGATAACTTCCTTGAGTGCCTTTGCAGGGAGGAAGCGAACCTTCTTGCTCGCCTTGATCTGGATTGTTTCGCCAGTGAATGGGTTGCGGCCCTTACGTGCAGCGCGGT
This sequence comes from Candidatus Nanopelagicaceae bacterium, assembly GCA_036742235.1. Taxonomy (GTDB): domain Bacteria; phylum Actinomycetota; class Actinomycetes; order Nanopelagicales; family Nanopelagicaceae; genus PALSA-747. Next base: position 5,945 of record DAINQZ010000044.1, read on the forward strand.
CAACCTTCTTGAACTTACCGAAATCATTGATCATTACATCGTCGCCCTTAGAGATATTGCGAACGATTGCATCAAAGACGATATCTACAGCGCGAGCTGCTTCTTTCTTGTTGTCACCAAAGTGTGGTGCCAAGTATGCGATGAACTGGGCCTTGTTCATTAAATTCCCCTTATTACGCGTAAATTGTTAAGCATTCGCTTAACGCTGTGAGAAATCTACGCAGAGGGATGATGCAACGGGGTTATACGGCTCGGTGTGTCGCGGTAAAAATAGTGATTTTTTATGCGTAAAAAGTGGAGAAAAACTCTCAACGTGATGTCGAGAGTTTCTCACCAGAGTCGAATTATTGAAGCGCAGGAAGGGTTTTAGGCTTGAAAGAGGCGCGCTCTGCCTCAAAGGCGCTCACTTCATCGATCTTTTGCAGCGTCAAACCGATGTCATCGAGGCCTTCCATCAAGCGCCAGCGTGTGTAATCGTCGATTGCGAAGGGATGAGTCGCGCTACCAAATCGGACGCTCTTCGCCTCAAGATCAACCGTCACTGAGGTCGTAGGGTCAGATTCAATAACCTGCCACAACTCTTCGATGACCTCCTGAGGGAGGATGACCGTGAGCAGGCCCGCCTTCTGGGAGTTGCCTCGGAAGATATCTGCGAAGCGACTTGAGAGAACAACCTTGAAACCATAGTTCTGAAGCGCCCAGACGGCATGCTCTCGAGATGATCCCGTTCCGAAATCTGGACCCGCAACGAGAACGGTAGCTCCCGCATACTCTGCTTTGTTCAATACAAACTCTGGATCACTGCGCCATGCTGAGAAGAGGCCATCTTCGAAACCACTTTTGGTGACTCGCTTGAGATAGACGGCAGGAATGATCTGATCGGTATCGACGTTGCTGCGACGCAATGGAATGGCGGTACC
>DAINQZ010000045.1:0-6429 GCA_036742235.1 Candidatus Nanopelagicaceae bacterium
TTGTTACGATCGTGTTCCATTATGAGATTCTCCAACTTTCCTAGTGCAATTGGCTTGCACTAGTGGGAGCATATGCCTCTCACCGATCCTACGGAGGTCTTACGTGCGTCGTCGTTCGCTAGTTCTTACATCTATTCTCGGAGCTGCAGCCCTTGTTGCATCTGCATTTGTCGGGGGCGCCTCGCAGGCAGCCTCTGGTGGTATGGCTCCTTATGATCCTGCACATGCAGGCGGAACCATCAAGCTAGTAGCGCAAGCTGCTGCTGGTTCACTCGATCCTAAGATCAACTACACCGGTCAGTACTGGGAGCTCTACCAGGCTTCTTACGACGGCCTACTCGGATTCCGTTATGGCGATGGCCAGGCATCCTTCGAAATTGTTCCAGATCTTGCAACTGCTCTGCCAATAATGAGCAATGGTGGAAAGACTCTTACCTTCACCCTTCGCAGCGGTATCAAGTTCTCAAATGGTCAGCCTGTCACTGTTGCAGATGTAAAGGCTTCATTCGAACGTATCTTTAAGGTCTCTTCACCAACAGCTGGCTCGTTCTACAACGGAATCGTTGGAGCTACTGCCTGCTTGTCCAAGCCTGCAACTTGTAAGTTGGATCAAGGCGTTGTCGTTGATCCAAAGACCAACAAGATCGTCATCAACTTGGTGGCACCAGATGAGACCATCACTTCGAAGTTAGCAGTTCCTCACGCTGCGATTAATCCAGCGAACTCACCTTCGAAGGATGCAGGAACAACTCCGATTCCAACCACTGGTGCTTATATGTTCAAGTCATATGACCCAAATAAGTCACTTGTAATGGTCCGTAACCCTTACTTCAAGGAGTGGTCACACGACGCACAGCCACAGGGTTATCCAGATCAGATCGAATACCAGTTTGGTGTTACACCAACAGCGCAGGTAACTGCCGTTGAGAACAACCAAGCGAACTGGGTCTACGATCCAATTCCTGCAGATCGTCTCAACGAGATCGGTACCAAGTATGCAAGCCAGGTTCACGTTAATCCGTTGACCGCTATGTGGTACTTGCCAATGAACGTCAATATCGCACCTTTCAATAATGTAAAGGCTCGCCAAGCAGTGAACTACGCTATCGATCGCGCCGCAATGGTGAAGATCTTCGGTGGAAGCCAGCTTGCAGCGCCAGTCTGCTCATTCTTGCCACCTAATTTCCCTGGCCACGTTGATTACTGCGGCTACACCAAGGGTGCTACTCCTGATAAGCCAGCAACAGCATGGTCTGCTCCTGATCTAGCTCTCGCCAAGCAGTTGGTGAAGGATTCAGGAACTGCTGGACAGGCTGTTGGCATCGTCGTCTCTGATGATGATGTGAACAAGCAGATGGGCGTCTATCTCCAATCAGTTCTTAACTCGATCGGATACAAGGCAACCGTTAAGCCAATCTCTGGAAATATCCAATTCACGTATATCCAGAACACTAAGAACAAGGTTCAGATCTCAGTAACACAGTGGTATCAGGATTACCCAGCAGCCTCTGACTTCTTGAACGTTCTCTTGGGTTGCGCATCGTTCACACCTAACTCTGATTCATCCATCAACATGGCTGGTTATTGCAACAAGTCATTTGATGCTCAGATGGCAAAGGCGATGGGACTAGGCATCACCGATCCAGCTGCTGGTAACAAGCTCTGGGGTCAACTCGATCAGCAGGTTATGAAGGATGCACCAGTTGCAGTTGCCTTCACGCCTAAGCAGCTCGACTTCGTCTCGTCTGGAACGAAGAATTATCACTTCTCACTCCAGTACAAGATGTTCGTCGATCAATTGCAGACTAAGTAGGACGATCGGTATCTAACGAGTCGATACTGTGTCGATAAAGGAAAGTAGTGAAGCGATCTTCTCTGAATCACCGGGGAAGATCGCTTTGCGCACCCTGCGCCGAGATAAACGCTCGATCATCTCACTTTCTATTCTTGGCTTTATTATCGCGATCTCGTTACTCGCCCCGCTCTATGCTCACTTTGTAGCTCATACAGATCCATTTGCTTCTAGTCTTGATGCCACAACAAAGATAGGTGGCAAGGTTGTTCCAGTACTTCAGCCATCAACCACGGGCCTTGGACTTGGCGTTACTCCTATTGGTCCAACCTGGAACCCGAGCAGTTACTTCTTAGGTGCTGATGGCCAGGGCCGCGATGTCATGGCTCGCCTGCTCTTTGGCGGCCGAAATACCCTACTTATCGGGACTTTGGCCGGCATTATTTGTATCGTCTTAGCCCTGCTGATTGGCGTTGTCGCTGGATATCGCAAGGGTTGGGTCGATGCGATCCTCTCACGTCTACTCGATGTGATCTGGGCATTCCCGGTCTACTTATTAGCGATCAGCCTCTCCGTTGTGCTCCTCACTTCTGGATTGAAGGTCGGTTTCGTTCATCTCGGCCCAGGATCTTTTGCTCTCCCTATTCTCATTATTGGTGTTGTCTATATTCCTTACGTTGCACGGCCAATTCGCGCACAGGTCTTGAGCCTTCGTGAACGCGAATTCGTTCGAGCCGCAGTTGGTATCGGCGCAAAAGATTCCACGATCATCTTTAAAGAGATCTTGCCGAATATCATTCCAAGCGTCTTGGTCTTTATCCCGATTATCGTCGCACTCTGCATGTTGACTGAGTCGGCGCTCTCCTTCTTATCTATTGGTGTGCAACCACCACAAGCTTCGTGGGGAACGATCATCAATGATGGCTTGGCACTTCTCTATACCCGTCCTTGGGTTGGTATCGCACCTGGTCTCTTGATCGTTCTCACCGCCGCTTCACTCAACCTCTATGGCGATGCCGTCCGCGACGCACTCGATCCAAAGACTCGTTCGCGTGGTGATGCATGATCTCCTTTATCGGTCGTCGCTTCAGTGCCATGGTATTTGTGCTGGTCTCTATCTCAATCCTTGTCTTCCTGATCTTCTTCGCCACACCTGGCGTCGATCCAGCTGCACGTATCGCTGGACGTAACGCTGATCAGCAGACGCTGATGCAAGTGAGGGCCTCCTTTGAATTAGATAAGCCGCTTCCTGTCCGTTATCTATCGATGATGCGCCATCTCTTCGTTGCACGCGATCTCACTTCTTATGTCAATCGCGGGGCAAAGGTTATCCCACAACTTTCGCAGGCGATCCCAGCGACCTTCTCCCTTGTTATCGGGGCAGCGGTTATCTGGCTCTTCTTCGGCGTCATATTCGGAGTATTAGCCGCTAGTTCTAAGCGTAAATGGCTCGATCCGACGATCTCCTTCTTGGGAATCGTGGGCATATCCCTGCCGGTCTTCTGGCTTGGTGAGGTCGTCAACCTCTTCACACAATCGAAGTTCCACTCATCGATATTCTCGTGGGTGCCACCACTTGGTTATGTGGGCCTGAGCGTTGACCCATGGCAGTGGTTCTTGCACCTCTTACTTCCGTGGCTCACTCTCGCAGTGCTCTATGCCGGTATCTATGTTCGCGTACTTCGTAGCGAAATCCTGGTTGTGATGAGTGAGGATTACATCAAGACCGAACGAGCCAAGGGTGCAAGTGAGAAGCGGATCCTTTACAAGCACGCCACGAGAATGTCACTGATTACGATCGTCTCACTCTTCGGCCTGGACTTCGGCGCTCTCGTTGGTGGCTATGCGCTGTTAACTGAAGTTGTCTTCGGTATTCAAGGCGTTGGAAAGCTCACCTTCGATTCGCTCCAGAACTTTGATCTGCCCGTCATCATGGCGACGGTCATGTACTCATCCTTCTTTGTCGTCTTTATGAATGCGGTCGTCGATGTGCTCTATGCAGTATTAGATCCGAGGGTGCGCCGTGCATAATAAAAATATCCTTGAGGTCAAAGACCTACATGTCAGCTTCGATACTCGTCGCGGTGAAGTTCGCGCAGTTAACGGACTCTCCTTTGAACTTGAAGCAGGCAAGACGCTCGGCATCGTTGGTGAATCTGGATCAGGGAAATCAGTCTCGATGAATGCCGTCATGGGACTGGTCCGCGATTCGAATGTGAAGATCTCAGGTGAGGTCTTCTTCAAAGGTGAAGATCTCCTCAAGCGCAGCGATGATGAGATGCGTCAAATTCGTGGCAAAGAGATTGCGATGGTCTTCCAAGATCCAATGACTGCGCTCACCCCGGTCTATACGGTTGGTTGGCATATCGTTGAGCAGATCAGATTGCATACCCAGCTTTCAAAGAAGGAAGCCCGCGATCGCGCTATTGAGATCTTGGATGAAGTAGGTATCCCAGATGCTAAAAGGCGCGTAGATCAATATCCGCATGAGTTCTCAGGCGGAATGCGCCAGCGCGCGATCATCGCCATGGCGCTCTCACTGAACCCTGCGCTACTGATCGCCGACGAGCCAACGACCGCGCTCGATGTGACAATTCAAGCTCAGATCCTTGATCTCTTGATGCGTCTCCAAGAGCAACACAATTCCTCGATCATCATCATTACCCACGATATGGGCGTTGTTTCAGAGATCGCCGATGAAGTTTTGGTGATGTATGCCGGCCGTCCAGTCGAGCGTGCAACAAAGCAGGCGCTCTTCGCCAACCCGCAACATCCTTATACCCAAGGTTTGATGAGTTCGGTTCCTCGCCTGGATCGACCACGTACTGATCGCCTCGAAGCAATTCCAGGTCAACCTGCCTCACTTCTGCACTTGCCGCGGGGATGTGCATTCTCAAATCGTTGCCCTAAGGCGCATGATGCATGTCAGGTTCGTCCCGAGTTTGTTGTAGATGCCCAAGGTCATGGCGCAGCATGTGTATTGGTAGGTGAGAAGAAGTGAGCGAAGTAATCCTCTCGATCCGTGGGCTCTCTAAGAACTATGAGCTCGGCGGTAACTTCTCCCGCGGCAAAGATGTCGTACATGCCGTTGAAGATGTCAATCTTGAGATCGCACAAGGCGAGACTCTTGGCATCGTTGGTGAATCAGGATGCGGTAAGTCAACGCTTGGTCGAATGCTCGTTCGCCTTGAAGAGCCAACTCGCGGTGAGATCCTCTTTGAAGGACATGACTTAGCGAAAGAACCAAAGAAGAAGTTGCGCGCTCTTCGCAAGCGCTTCCAGATGATCTTCCAGGATCCATATGCATCACTTAACCCACGTCGTCAGATCGGTCAGATCGTTGAAGAGCCACTTCGCGTCCATGGTGTTGGAAAAGATGAGCGTCGCAAGATTGCGCAAGATCTCTTAAAGCGCGTCGGTCTTGATGAGAATGCCTATGAGAAGTATCCGCATGAGTTCTCTGGTGGCCAGCGCCAGCGTGTGGTGATTGCTCGGGCCTTGGCTCTCAATCCTCGCTTGGTTGTTGCAGATGAGCCGGTTTCAGCGCTCGATGTATCGATCCAGGCCCAGGTACTCAACCTCTTTAAGGACCTTCAGAAGGAGCTGGGCCTTACCTATATCTTCATCGCCCACGATCTCGGCGTTGTACGACATGTATCCGATCGCATCGCCGTGATGTATCTCGGCAAGATCGTTGAACTCGCACCAGCTGATGATCTCTACGAGAAGCCATCGCATCCATATTCGCAAGCGCTGCTCTCTGCAAATCCTCGCATGGATGCGAGCGATACTCGTCAGCGAATCATTCTTAAGGGCGATATTCCAAACCCAATCAACCGCCCATCGGGTTGTGCGTTCAATCCGCGCTGTCCAAAGGCTGCCGATATCTGCCGCACTAATACACCAGAACTTCTCACCATCGGCAATCGACAGGTTGCTTGCCACTTTCCAGAATAATCTCCATCTCAACACCGAACCAGAAGAGGAACCACTATGACAATCAAGATCAGCCGCGATCAACATATCTGGGAGTTCAGTGCAGATATGCAACCTGTCATCACCGTCGATCCAGGAACCACACTCGAGATCGAGACCTGGGATTGCTTCACCGGTCAGGTGCAGAGTGAATCCGATACCTTAGAGAAGCTCGATATCCATCGCGTGAATAGCGCGACCGGTCCCATCGCAGTGAAGGGCGCCGAACCTGGTGACTCACTCTCTGTCACATTGATCGATATCCGCCCTAACAAGCAAGGCGCTGGAATGTGTATTCCCGAGTGGGGTCAGTTGATTCATAAATCAAAGTCACCTGTTACCAAGATCTTCCGCGTTGAAGATGGCATCGTTCATATGAATGAGAATGTCTCATGGCCACAGCGTCCAATGTTCGGTGTAATTGGTGTTGCACCAGCAAGTGGATCAATCGGTACCTTTGAAGCTGCACGTCACGGCGGAAATATGGATGACAACGAGAACCGGATCGGTGCGACCATCCACTTGCCAGTCTTCCAACCTGGTGGCCAACTCGCGATCGGCGATATGCACGCATCGATGGGCGATGGCGAGATCTCAGGCACGGGCGTAGAGATCGGTGGGACTGCGACGATCAAAGTCGATCTGATTAAGGGCAAGTCCGG
>DAINQZ010000046.1:0-6144 GCA_036742235.1 Candidatus Nanopelagicaceae bacterium
GTTCGTGATTGCCACGCAAGTCGCATTGGACATGGAATTCGCTTGATCGATGACATTGCCTTTGCTGATGGCGAAGCAAAACTGGGTGATCTTGCACAAGAGATCTTGGATAAGCAGATCGCGCTCGAAATGGCACCGACTTCAAATCTTCAGACCGGTGGCGCTGCCTCATATGCCGAACATCCGATTGGTGTCATGAAGGAACTTGGTTTCAATGTCACCATCAACACGGATAACCGCTTGATGAGCAATACTTCTATGGTCGCCGAGATGACCCATATTGCAACCGCACACAATTGGTCTCTCTCTGATCTGCAGGATGTGACTGAGAACGCGATCAACGCTGCTTTCATCAGCGCCGAAGAGATCGCCGACATTCTTGAGAAGCAGATTCGTCCAGGCTATGAGAAGGTGGAAAATCTATGATCGATTTTACAAATACCGAGGTCATCAATAATCCATACCCACATCTAGCCGAACTGCGTAAAGCCGGTAAGCCAATCTGGCATGACGGCCTTGGACTCTTCCTCGCCCCTAACCATCGCGATGCGAATGAAGTGCTCCGCAATAAATCTCTTGGTCGCATCTTTGTACCCAAGGCGCCTGCATCAGAGTGGGATGTCTTCAATTATCTCCATGCAGATTCCATCCTCGATAGCGAACCTCCAAAGCACACCCGCCTGCGCTCTCTCGTGATGAAGGCCTTCAACAAGAACCGTATCGAGGCGCTTCGCCCAAATATTCTCGCGCTCACCCATCAACTTCTCGATGCGATCGAGGCGAAGGGCGGCACCTTCGATGTGATCGCCGATTACGCAGAACCCTTGCCAGTAAAGGTTATTGCCGCTCTCCTGGGTTTCCCTGATGAAGATGAACACTTGCTTCGCCCTTGGTCACAAGCGATCGTCAAGATGTACGAAGTCAACCCATCGGCTGTGCACCAGCACGAAGCCCAGATAGCTGCAAATGAATTCGCTGATTATGTCCATAGCCTCATGCTGCTTCGTAAGGCGAATCCAACTGATGACCTCATCACCGAACTCGCTCACGTGGAAGAAGCCGGCGAAAAGCTATCAACTCATGAATTGATCGCCACCTGCGTCCTCTTACTTAACGCGGGCCACGAGGCGAGCGTGAATGGGTTTGGCAACGGTATGGTCGCAGCGCATCAGAACCATTCGGAGTGGGAGAAGTTGCAAGCCCGTCCAGATGAAGTCGCAGCAACCGCAATCGAAGAGTTCATTCGCTTCGATGCACCGCTCCAGTTCTTCGAGCGGACAGCGACTGCTGATCTTGAGATCAGTGGGGTAGAAATCAAGCAGGGACAGAAGATTGTGAGCCTGCTCGGGTCAGCTAATCGCGATGAAGATGTCTTCCCTGAGGCAACAACGATGGATATCGAACGCGAACGCAACCCTCACATTGGCTTTGGTGCCGGAATCCATTTCTGTATTGGAGCGCCACTTGCTCGGCTGGAAATGAGCATCTCGCTCCCCGAACTCTTCAAGCGCTTCCCTAAGATGGAACTCACAGATGCACCAGTTCGTCGTAATACATTCGCACTACGAGGGTACGAGACCGTACCAGCAAGGACATCATGAAAAACTTTATTCTCGACGTAGACACAGGGGTAGACGATGCCTTCGCACTCCTCTTCGCAGCACGCCACCCAGAGATCAACCTTTTAGGTGTTACTTGCGTTGATGGCAATACCAACCTCAAGCAAGTAGTTATCAATACTCTCAAGGTCCTCGATGCCGCTGAAGCTGGCGACATCCCAGTTGGAGTAGGAGCAACTCGCCCACTCATCGACGAACCTCGCTATGCCGAGCATGTTCACGGTAAAGATGGCTTAGGAGATATGGGCTATCCAGAATCAACTCGTAAGGTTGATCCACGCCCAGCGGTCGAACTTATCCGCGATCTCGTCGAAGGATCTAAAGATCCAGTGACATTAATTCCACTCGCTCCGCTCACCAATATCGCACTCTTCTTGCGCTCATTCCCTGAGACAGCAAAGAAGCTAGAGCGAATCGTCCTTATGGGTGGTTCGGCATCCCAAGGTAATGCAACCGCAACTGCCGAGTTCAATATCTGGCACGATCCAGAAGCCGCTGCGATCGTCTTCCAAAGTGGAATTCCAATCACCATGTATGGGCTTGATGTCTTCAATGATCTGCGCATGAGCCGAGATTTCTCAGCCCGATTACTTGCAAAGAATCACGCACCATCGACCTTCGGTGGCAGACTCATCGATTCAATGCTTGATCGATTGAAGTACGAGATCACTCTTGGCGATTACGGTGCGGTCGCAGCGGCTCTCTATCCAGAGCTCACAACACAGCAGACAATGAAGGTAATGGTCGATACCACCTTTGGCCCAAACCGTGGTGCCACAATATGTGATCATCGCCCAGAAGAGTTCCAGGAGCGCAATTACACCAAGACCTGGCTTGAACAGAATCCTGGAGTACAGGTCTGTAAAGCAATCAAGATTGATGAGATGCGTGAACTCTGGATGGAGACGCTCTCTCGCCCTTAAACGGTTACAAACCGATGGGGTGCCAGACCGTCTTCTGCTCCATAAAGGCGAGAAGGCGTTGTGGTGAGAGCTCGGATTTGAAAGTTGAAACTCGCTTGAGATTCTCACTGCCTGCTATGCGTAATTCTTTATCTTGAGCGGCAGTCAGACCCGATGCATCAACGGCATCAACATCCATATGTGAACCCATCCATGGGGCGAGTTCGGCTGTGATGCCAGTAAGAATATTGACGACTCCACCTGGAAGATCACTCGTTGCTAGAACTTCGGCAAGGGTGATCGCAGGAAGTGGCAACTTCTGACTTGCAATCGCCACGACCGTGTTTCCGGCCGCAATGATCGGTGCAATCGTCTGAACTAGACCAAGTAGTGAAGATTTCTGTGGTGCAAAGGCGCCAACGACTCCAACTGGTTCAGGAATAGTGAAGTTATAGAAAGCACCAGAGACTTGATTGGTAGATCCGTAAATAGATCCGATCTTGTCGCACCAGCCTGAGTACCAGACCCAAGTATCGATCGCTTCTTGTACCTGCTTCTTCGCAGCCGAAGGGGTGATGCCTTCGATCGCAACAATCTCATCGACGAACTGTGCTGATCTACCTTCCATAATTTCGGCAGCGCGATAAAGAATTTGACCTCGATTAAATGCAGTTGCACCGGACCAACCACCAAAGGCTGATCGTGCAGCGACCACAGCATCACGAAGATCTTTTCGTGAGGCTTGTGCTGGGTTCGCGATGAATACGCCCTTTGCATTTGTAATCTCATACGAGCGGCCGGATTCACTACGAGGGAATGCGCCACCGATATAGAGCTTGTATGTCTTCTTCACATCGATACGCATTAGTGGTTACCCTTCAAGTAAGCAGCAAGGCCATGTCGGCCTCCTTCTCGTCCCCAGCCGGATTCTTTATAACCACCGAATGGGCTTGCTGGATCAAACTTGTTAAAGGTATTTGCCCAGATCACGCCAGCCTTAAGGTGCTTTGCGCTCCAGAGAATGCGAGAGCCCTTATCGGTCCAGATGCCTGCCGAGAGCCCAAAGGGAGTGTTATTCGCCTTCTCTATGGCCTCCTGGGGGGTTCTAAAGGTGAGGACCGAGAGAACAGGTCCAAAGATCTCTTCTTGCGCAATGCGGTGGGCCTGGGTAACGCCAGTGAAGATGGTTGGTGGGAACCAGAAACCCTTTCCTGGAAGATCGCATTGTGGGCTCCAACGTTCGGCACCTTCAACGTCTCCCGAGTTAGAGATTTCGTGAATCTTCGCCAATTGGGCTGCAGAGTTAATCGCACCAAGATCGGTGTTCTTATCGAGTGGGTTGCCTACTCGGATTTGTGAGATTCGGCGCTTCAATTTCTCTAAGAGCTCATCCTGAATATTCTCTTGCACCAAGAGACGAGAGCCAGCGCAACAGACATGTCCCTGGTTAAAGAATATGCCGGAAATGATTCCTTCAACGGTCTCATCGATCGGCGCATCTTCGAAGACGATATTCGCACCCTTGCCACCAAGTTCGAGTGTTGCTGACTTTTTGGTTCCAGCAATCGCGCGAGCGATTCCCTTACCAACGGCGGTAGATCCGGTGAATGCGATCTTGTCGATATCTGGATGATTAACGATCGCAGATCCAGTCGAACCATCGCCAGTAATAATGTTTACAACGCCAGCAGGTAGATCAGCTTGCTGACAGACTTCAGCAAATAAGAGCGCAGTAAGAGGGGTTGTCTCGGCAGGCTTTAAGACGACGGTATTTCCTGTGGCGAGTGCTGGTGCAATCTTCCATGAGAGCATTAAGAGTGGGAAATTCCACGGAATGACTTGTCCGACAACGCCATGTGGCTTCGGTGATGACCCAACACCGGCATGCTCTAACTTGTCAGCCCAGCCAGCGTGATAGAAGAAATGTGCAGCCGCGAGTGGAATATCGATATCGCGAGTCTCGCGAATTGGCTTTCCATTATCCATCGTCTCAAGAACTGCGAATTCGCGTGCTCGCTCTTGAAGAATGCGCGCGATGCGGAAGAGGTACTTTCCACGCTCGGCCGCAGGCATCTTCGACCAGACCTTGCTGTAAGCGGTGCGTGCTGCTGCGACAGCCTTATCGACATCAGAAGGCGCCGCAAAAGCAACCTTTGTCAACGTCTCTTCAGTGGCAGGGTTGATCGTCGTAAAGGTCTTGCCACCTTTGGCAGGTACAAACTTGCCGTTGATGAAGAGGCCATATTCCGACTTGATCTTGACAATAGCGGTTGATTCAGGGGCTGGGGCATATTCAAAGGTCATCATTAGTCCAATGTCACGTAGTTAGGGCTGGCGTAGTGTCCATCACGAAGTTTCATCCGCTGCATCAAGAGATCATTAAGTAAGGCGCTTGCTCCAATTCGGAAGAGTTGTGGGTTGAGCCATTCTGGTCCTGCTGTTTCATTCACGAGCACCAACTGCTTGATCGCATCCTTTGTGGTGCGGATTCCGCCTGCTGGCTTAACACCAATCTTTACGCCAGTCATTGCATACCAATCGCGGACCGCTTCTAGCATCACAAGAACAACCGGCGCCGTTGCTGCAGGGGTAACTTTGCCAGTACTTGTCTTGATGAAGTCTGCGCCAGCTGCCATCGCTAAGTACGAAGCCTTGCGAACGTTATCCAGTGTGACTAGCTCCCCTGTCTCTAAGATCACTTTGAGGTGGGCGCGATCGCCACAGATCGACTTAATAAATTGGATCTCACTAAAGACCTTCTCGAGGTCACCTGAAAGGAAGGCACCGCGATCGATCACCATATCGATCTCAGTCGCTCCGTGAGCAATCGCATCCTTGGTATCGCGCTCTTTCACTTCGAGTGAAGCACGGCCTGATGGAAAAGCAGTTGAGACCGCTGCAACAGGAATCTCATGACCACCTGCAGCGTCTAGCTGCTTGCGAGCGATTTCGACCATATCGTTGTAGACGCAGATTGCACCCACATGTGGAACTGTTGGATCGCTGGGATCGGGACGCACAGCCTTATTGCAGATCGCCTTAACTTTGCCGGCGGTATCTGCGCCCTCAAGCGTCGTGAGGTCAATCATTGAAATAGCCATATCTATGGCCCAGCTCTTGCTTGAAGTCTTAATACTTCGGGTCCCAAGCATTGCCGCACGCGCTTCAGCGCCTACTTGATCAACTGGGGAGAGCGTCTTTAGGAAGCTCTTGATTGAGCTCGCAGATCCATCAATGAGATGCACCTTGCAAGCATACCCCTCTGTTAGCGCCCAGTGAAGGTACTTTTCACTCTCGATGCCGTTGACTCTGCGCGAATTTATAGAGAAAGTTAGCCACCATTACGCACTCTAGATAAGGAATCTGATGAAACCAACGCCGATTATTCTCGACTGCGATCCCGGCCATGATGATGCGATGGCGATGATTCTCGCCGCCTACAACCCAGCGATTGAACTTCTGGGAATCACAACAGTCTCGGGTAATGGAATTATTAATAAGGTAACTGAGAACGCACTTCGTGTCTGCGCACTAGCCAAGATCAATGTACCTGTTGCGCAAGGCGCCGGGGCATCACTCCTTGGTGCAGTCGAAGCCGCCTCAGATATTCACGGCGAGACCGC
>DAINQZ010000047.1:0-5746 GCA_036742235.1 Candidatus Nanopelagicaceae bacterium
AGATCGCGTCGAGTCGCAATCGCAGATAACAGGAGATGCTCCTTCACCATGAGAGCTAAGGTCTGGACATCCACCTCGGGAAAACCAAGACGCCGAGCGAGCGGCACAATCAACTCTGCCCCATATTCAGAATGATCTTTACCCAGGAATCCCTTTCCAATATCGTGGAAGAGAGCGCCGACGAGTAGCAAGTCCGGTCTACGAACCTGTCGAGTGAGCGCTGCCGCTTTAACAGCGGTCTCGAGCATATGTCTATCGACCGTGTGATGATGAAGGACATTTCGTTGCGGAAGGAAGCGAACGTGCTCCCATTCTGGGATCCAACGACCAATGATCCCCTCTTGATCGAGAGCTTCGAAGACCTGGACCATCTCAGCGCCCGCCCCGATGAGTGATACAAGATCTTCACGCGATTGACGCGGCCACGGATTGGGTAGATCAGTAAAACTTTCAGCAATCGCAATACACGCTTCGATAGAGAGTGGGATACCCCGTTGAGCCGACATCGCGGCAGCGCGCAATCCAAGTCCTGGGTCAGATGAGATATCAAAGCCCTCTTCAATGACCAACTCATTATTAATCTCTTGCAGCCCTTTTCCAACATCAACGCCCGAGCGTCGATTAAACCAATTCTTCTTCTTACCTGGTGCACCGTGGGTGATTCGATGCCACGTCAGATCCATGACATAGTCGACGGCGCGTGCCGCCTTTGCAACTTCAAACATCAGCACATCCGCATCTGCGTAGCCCAAATCAGCGGCCACTGCATCCTGCTCAGTCAGTAAGAGCTGATCTCGATTTCTCCCCGAGACAGTGTGAAGTGAGTCGCGAACAGTCGTGAGAAGTGATTCGGCAAGTGCGACACGATCGAAGGCAACCTCAACTGATTGGCTCTTCACAATCGCACGCAAACTTGTAATGTCACGCAAGCCGCCACGCGCCTCTTTGAGATCTGGTTCTAAGAGATAGGCGAGCTCGCCCGATTGTTCGGCTCGCTCGGTAATCGATCGATGGAGTGGCTCTTTAAATTTATCGAAATTCCGAACCCAATTATCGAGCGCATCCTCCGCAACAGCCTCTACAAGCCACCTATCGCCACAGATATATCGAATATCAAGGAGGCCAAGCGCAACGCGAATATCTTCTTTCGCGTTGCTAAGAGTCTGGGCCCTCGTTCTCACCGAATGGTCCACGGCTCGGGATTGATTCCAAAGCGGATAGAGGACAGCATTAACAAATTCTTTGAGCTTTTCGTCATCGACGCGTTCGTCGTGCAGGATGAGTAGATCGATATCAGAGCCTGGCGATAATTCACCCCGCCCATATCCTCCGACAGCTGAAAGCGTGACTGAGTCAGAATCAATTCCAGAAATACGAAGAGCGTCGAGATACAGGGAGTTGATTTCCCTATCGATCTGATCAGATCGCTCTCGACGCTCTCGTGTACCCATGAGGTAAGCCTACTTAACTACTCGTTGCCTACCTCAGAGGTTTACAACTACTTCCTTGGATGGCGACTAAATAGCGTCGCTTCCGCGCTCACCTGTCCGGACTCGCACCACGTCATCGACCGGTGTTGACCAGACCTTGCCATCACCAATTGCACCGGTTGAGGCAGCCTTGACGATTGCGCTGATGACAGTTTCTGCCTCATTGCTATCGACGAGAACCTCTAGGCGAACCTTTGGAACTAGGTCGACGGTGTACTCGGCTCCACGGTAGACCTCAGTGTGGCCGCGTTGGCGTCCGAAACCACTCGCCTCTGAAACAGTCATACCTGTGATTCCGACGGCGTGCAGAGCGTTCTTTACATCGTCGAGCTTAAATGGCTTGATGATTGCTGTAATGAGTTTCATCTGTTGCGCCCCTTACTTAGTCTGAGTGAAGTTAGAGAGGAAACGAGAACCATCAGAGTATGAGGAGTTCTCGTAGGCAGTCTCAGCGTGCTGAGAGAGATCGAGGCCAGCCTGTTCGGCATCTTCAGAGACGCGAAGACCGATGGTCTTGTCGAGAATCTGAGCCAAGATATAAGTAACGATGAATGAGTAGGCAACGACGGCAAGCACTGCGACCGCCTGATGGCCTAAGAGAGTCCATCCACCCTTGTAGAAGAAGCCATTTGCTCCTGCTGAATTCGTCATCTTTGTCGCGAAAAATCCAATAAGGAGTGCGCCGAGCACGCCACCAACAAGGTGGACGCCAACGACATCGAGCGCATCGTCGAAACCGAACTTGTTCTTGAGACCGACGGCAAGTGCACAGATGACGCCAGCGGCGAATCCGATCGCAATCGAGCCCATCGGTGAGACGAATCCACATGCAGGGGTAATTGCTACAAGACCTGCAACCGCACCAGATGCAGCTCCGAGTGTTGTCGCATGGCCATCGCGAATCTTTTCAACAATGATCCAGGCCAAGAGTGCGGCGCCTGTAGCTGTGTTTGTGTTGATAAACGCATACGCTGAAGTCGTATTTGCGGCGAGTGCTGACCCAGCATTAAATCCAAACCAACCGAACCAGAGAAGTCCTGCACCTAGCAACACGAATGGAACGTTGTGCGGACGCATACGCTCTTTAGGCCAGCCCTTACGCTTTCCGATAACAAGAATAACAGCGAGAGCGGCAGCACCAGCGTTTGCGTGAACAACAGTTCCACCAGCGAAATCGAGCGCACCGAGCTTGAAGAGCCAGCCGCTAGGTGAGAATACCCAGTGGGCAACAGGTGCATAAACGATGACAAGCCAAAGTCCACAGAAGAGTGACCATGCACCGAACTTCAAACGATCAGCAGTTCCACCTGTGATAAGTGCTGGGGTAATGATGGCGAACATAAGTTGGAATGCACAGAAAACCAATGGTGGGATGGTTAATGTTTCAAAACCAGTGGCTTGTTGCCAAATGTGATTGAGGCCGAACTGATGGAAGTCACCAATCCACTTGCCTGTTCCGCTAAACGCGAGGCTGTAAACGCCGGTGATCCAAAGAACTGAGACAATTCCCATCGTCACGTAATTTTGTGCGAGCATGCCAAGGACATTTTTGCCGCGGACCATGCCACCATAGAAAAAGGCAAGGCCGGGCGTCATTAAGAGGACCAACGCCGAAGCGACGAGGATCCAGGCGGTATCGCCAGTATTGAAATTCATGAACTCTCCAAAGGTTTGTCAGAGAACCTCAGCGCTGAGGAAAAGTGCGGACCCAGACGGGTACAGGGCAGAGCATCGCTCGAGCGAGTTACGAGAATGTGACGGTTTTTGTTACGGGGATGTAAAAGAATTGGGGTTTGGTGGCCCAAACTTCCTAATTCAGTAGTCCCTTGAGGTAAGTGTCCGCATCGAAGGCAGCAAGATCCTGGGCGGACTCCCCCATGCCGATAAATTTCACGGGGATTCCAGTCTCGGCCTCAATGGCGAGTGCGACCCCACCCTTCGCCGAGCCATCCATCTTCGTCAAAATGAGACCGGTAACAGCGACGCTCTCAGCGAAGAGTTTCGCCTGAGTGATTCCGTTTTGGCCAGTCGTTGCATCCACCACTAAAAGAACTTCATCGATCGGCGAAGCCTTCTCAACGACTCGACGGATCTTCGCCAACTCATCCATCAAGCCAGATTTGGTGTGAAGTCGACCTGCGGTGTCGACGATAAAGAGATCTGCGCGGTCATCGAGGGCGCGCTTAATACCATCGAAGGCAACAGCCGCTGGATCGCCCTCTGATTTACCCACGACAACTGGAACACCGAGGCGTGCACCCCAGGTTTGAATCTGATCGATAGCGGCAGCTCGAAAGGTATCGGCGGCAGCGACAACAACGCTCAAGTGCTGGTCCTTAAAATATTTCATCAACTTTGCAACCGACGTTGTCTTACCAGTCCCATTGACACCCACAACCAAGATTGTTGTCGTACGCCCAGAGTGAATCTCAAGAGTTCGTGGTGCTTTACTCATCTTGGTACGAAGTGACTCTAAGAGTTCGGCTTCAATATCGTCAGGTCGACCGCTCTTTGCTAATGCGATGATCTCTTGCGCAAGCTTTCCACCGAGATCAGATTCTATGAGAGCACTCTCGAATTCATCCCAGTCAGCGGCGGAGACCGACCCACCTCGGAACTTATTGAGGATCTTGCTAAAGAGTGCCATGCAAAAATCCGTTAAGAGACAGGTTCGTTTTCACGTAGGCGCTGAGAGATAACCTCGGAGACGCCATCACCACGCATCGTGACGCCATAGAGCGCATCAGCAATCTCCATTGTGCGCTTCTGGTGAGTAATGATGATCAACTGTGAACGTTCGCGAAGCTCTTCGAATACGCCTAAGAGTCGACCCAAGTTCGTATCGTCGAGCGCTGCTTCTACTTCATCCATCACATAGAACGGACTTGGTCGGGCCTTAAAGATGGCAACGAGCATCGCCACTGCCACGAGTGAGCGTTCGCCACCTGAGAGAAGCGAGAGTCGCTTTACGCGCTTTCCAGGAGGGCGAGCTTCAACATCGACTCCCGAGTTCATGATGTCATCCGGATTTGTGAGGATGAGCTTTCCTTCTCCGCCTGGGAAGAGGCGGGCGAAGATGCCCTTGAACTCACGTTCAGTATCGAGGTAGGCCTGATAGAAGATCTCTTGGACCTTATCGTCGACCTCCTTTACGATGTCGAGCAGATCCTTCTTCGTCTTCTTGAGATCTTCGAGTTGTTCAGCAAGGTACTTCAACCGCTCCTCGAGCGCGTTGTACTCCTCAAGCGCTAATGGATTGATCTTGCCGAGCATTGCAAGCGCGCGCTCTGCCTGAGCCAGACGCTTCTCTTGCTGATCGCGTCGGAATGGAATGAGATCGCCCGGAACCCAGTTGCCTTCTTCATCTTCAATAAAGGTTGGAACATCATTGGCTGGGCCATATTCCGCGATCAAGGTAGCGCTATCAACGCCGAGCTCTTCCATAGCGCGAGATTCCAGTCCTTCAATTCGAAGGCGTTGCTCGGCGCGAACAATCTCATCTCGGTGAACACTCGATGTGAGAGTTTCAACTTCAAGTGCAAGCTCTCGTCCGCGACCGCGAACAGTGAGGATCTCTCCTTCGCGAGCACTGCGTGCCTGCTCAAGACGTTGGCGTTCAGCAAGTGCCTTAGAGATTGAAACTTCGATCTGAATGAGAGTCTCATAGGCTGTATCAGCAATTGTCTGCGCAGTTGTTGCAGCAATCGCTCGCTCTTCTCGGCGGATGATCGCCTTCGCAGCGCTCTCTCGTTCATGGGCTGCCGAGTCTTCGAGGCTCTGAGCGCGGGCAGTAAGTGCAGTGATGCGACCTTCTAATGTGCGAAGTTCGAGGCGGGCCTCAACCTCAGCAGAACGTGCGGCAGAAACTTGTGAGCGAAGATCTTCAAGATGGGTGAGATCTGGCTCTTCTGGATCCTGATGTGATTCAAATTGCGAGATCGCGGCGGCAAGATCACTCTGATCCTTCGCGCGCTCTTGTGTAGCAACCTCTTCAGATTGTGAGAGACGGTCGACTTCTGCCTGAGCGCTCTTAACATTCTGTCCGGCAACAGCCATCTGTTCAGCAAGTCCTGACATCTTTGCATCTGAGTCGTTGAGTCCAGCGAGAGCGATATCGTGAGCCGAACGCGCACTCTCTAATTCATTATTGAGAGCTGCAAGTGAGAAGGTGAGTGATTCACAGCGAGCCGTCACTGCATCGAGATCACTTTGAGTGCGCTCCAAGAGAGCATTGATCTCGATCGTGCTCTGTGAAC
>DAINQZ010000048.1:0-1196 GCA_036742235.1 Candidatus Nanopelagicaceae bacterium
AGAGCAGTCGATGCTCCAGCAATATAGGTAACGGATGTTGCGGTCGAGACCGTGAAGAAGTTTGCAGTGACCCCGGTAACCGTATAGAGACCATCGGGAACGATTGTAATTGTCGCTTGATAACCCGTATTAGCAGCGAAGGTGGTTGGGCTTCCTGACCATGCGATGGTAGTTGAGTATTGCCCATTATCTGGCGTGGACGTTTGAGGAGTTGCTCCAACAACTGGTGCAACAATACTTATCGGTGCAGTCGTGATCGTGTTCTTCAAAGTAGTAATCGAGTTGGAGGCACTCGAAGCAACTGATGTGGCAGTTCCATTGTTAGCAGTCACTGTAAATGTGTAGGTGGTTAGTGGACTCAATCCTGTAACTGTGATGGTTCCAGAACCTGCCTGGGTCAAGGTTGCAGTAATGCCACCCGGCGACGATGTAGCGGTGTAAGAAACAATTGTCGCGCCACCATTGCTGCTTGGTGCAGTGAAGGCGACAGTTGCCGTGGTTGCACCAGTAGTCGTTGCCGTCCCGATTGTCGGAGCAGTTGAAGCTGTGACTGCAGAGGTCGCAGGAAAGACTGCCAAAATCGATGTGCTTCCACCTGTATATGTCACCGTAGTTGCGCCAGCCACTGTGAAGAAGTTATTTGCGACCCCAGTGACCGTATAGGCAGAATCAGGAACAATCGTAATAGTGGCCGTATACGTAGTACTTGCAGCAAATGTCGCAGGGGATCCAGACCACGCGATCGTCGTCGAATACTCACCATTATCAGTCGTGCTGGTCTGTGGAGTATTGCTCTTCACAGGAGCAGTAATTGCGATCGCTGCAATATCAATGACAGCCTTTGGTGTAGTCACTGAGTTTGAGGCACTTGAAGCCACCGATGTTCCGCTACCGTTATTAGCTGTAACTGTAAATGTGTAGGCGGTGTTCGGGGTCAGGCCGCTAAGAGAGATCGTGCCTGATCCGGATTGAGTCAGGGTTGCCGTTATTCCACCAGGTGATGATGTGGCTGTATATGAAACGATTGTTGCGCCACCATTGCTGCTTGGGGCTGTAAATGAAACGGTTGCGGTCTTCGCTCCGGTTGCAGTCGCGGTTCCGATAGTTGGTGCTGTCGGAGCGGTGATCGCAGACGTTGCAGGAAATACTGCAGTAACAGTGGCTGAGCTTGCACTATTCGTAACAGTTGTTGCGGT
>DAINQZ010000048.1:1296-3546 GCA_036742235.1 Candidatus Nanopelagicaceae bacterium
GAAATACTGCAGTAACAGTGGCTGAGCTTGCACTATTCGTAACAGTTGTTGCGGTCGAGACTGTAAAGAAATTCGCGGTTATGCCAGTGACTGTGTAGGACGAGTCCGGTACTACCGTGATTGTGGCTGTATACGCAGTACTGGCCGCAAAGGTTGATGGATTTCCATTCCATGTGATTGTGGTTGAAAATTGGCCATTATCGGTTGTCGATGATTGTGGGGTGCCACCTTTCACAGGTGCCGTAATCACTATCGCTTTGGTTGTAATAGTGGCAGGACTAATCGTAAAACTTTGAGAGACATAACTTGCAGCGTTGTAATAGGAAGATGTACCGGTTGTGCCACCCAGTGTTCCGCCAGATGGTGTCACCGTGTATGTCCCAGGAGCAGTAGGCGCAGTTGTCGAGTTATAGCTACCTGTCCCTGTAAAAGTAAGAATGTAGCCCGAGAAGGTATCTCCCGATGCCAATCCATGTACAACGCTGGTCGCACCGATCGACTGACCAAAGGTTGCATTTGATGCTGTCGCTGTGACCGTCGGCGTTCCTTTTGTGGCCGTAATTACCAGTGGTGAGGCCGTTGATGCTCCAGAGTGGAAGGAGTCCGCCGCGATTGTTGCAGAAATCGAACACGTACCTGACGTGGTCAGCATCTTCACCACCCCGGCAGTAACCGAGCAGGCGGATCCCGTCACGGTGTAGGTAATCGCCCCTGTGCCTCCATATGTTGGATTAAGGGTTTGAGTCGCGCCATAACCAAGGGTTTGAGTCAGAGATGGGAAGGCGATTGTTTGTGAAGCTAAAATTTTTGCTGATGGGGTTACAGTAGGAAAGTCGGCTGGGGCTGTGGTTGTGAAGAAGAATGTTCCGGATCCGTGCAATGCATCTGTCTGGCTGTTTCCGTCGCACGTTGAGCTGTCAAAGTAGATTGCAATATAGGACGAAGAGGTATTTTCGTAGGCCCAAAGATCAATTTTATATCCGTGTGACCAAGGGGAACTGAGCGTGGTAGTTCCTGACGCACCTGACGAAGCTGTAGTTGAAATTATGGACTGCTGGTTCCACCACGCAGATGTTTGGGTTCCTGATGTCGGCATCGCCGGCGTACCGAGTTGGTTATAGGTTCCCGCAGCACGTTGAATATTATTGGATGATGGCAACGAGTGAGTTGCCCAATCGTTGAGCATTAGTGAACCATTCACGGTCACATACATCGGTGTATTTGAGACTTCACACATCTGCATCGTTGCAATTGATGTGTATAGGTAAGATGTGTAATGCACCAACATTCCAGTCGTCGTTGTCGGAGTTGCGCTTAATGTTGGGGAGCAACCTGCCGCTGCATTAAATGTTGGAGTAAATCGCCACTGCATAAATGGAGAAGCTTCTCCGACTGTTGTTGGAGTTGCTGAAGTACCGCCACCACCCGTTGCAGAATTAAATACGCACTGGGTTCCGAGCGCCGAGCTTGCCGTCGGTGGATTATTTGGATCGTAGGTATAGCCACCACCCACATAGGCATTTTCAAGAATTTGATTTGGTTTTTGGTGAGTATCTGGAGCGTTGTCAGCGGCAGCCGCATTGGAAAGTAATAAGGTTGGTGCCAAAGCTACGGGCGCAACAAATGTTAATAAAGATAGGAATAAGGAGTAGCTAACCAATTTACGTAGGCGCTTATGCAGGCGATCTGAAATCATGCCGACACCCCCTCTCCTGACCCCGTGCTCAGCCACCAAAAAAAACAGAGCGCCGCCCATGGAGACGATCGAGAGATTGTGACAAGAAAGGAAGTTCCGTGAGGAAATCGGCAAAAAAGTGAGCGTGAGGGCGTACTAGAGGCTGGGTTATCCCTAGCCCCTAAGAAAAAAGATTCACCTTAGGGGGTAACCCCTAATATCAGAGAAGAGATACTTTTCTCTCATGCAAAGAGTGCGAGTGATGCTTGTCGAAGATGACTCTTTTACACGCACAACAATGAAAGCGGCGCTGCAACTCCAAGGCGTCGAAATTGTTCATGACACCGCCTCGGTTGCATCAGCGATGCAAGTTGCTAGCAGTATTAAACCTGATGCCGCCGTACTCGATCTTGATCTAGGAAAAGGGCCCAATGGGATTGATCTTGCCCTTGGTTTGCGCCGAATACTTCCAAAAATTGGAATCGTTCTACTCACAGGTTTCTATGATCCGAGATTCTTGGATCCGAAAATTGCAACACTCCCTCCTGGCTCACGATACTTGGTAAAGCGCGATA
>DAINQZ010000048.1:3646-5689 GCA_036742235.1 Candidatus Nanopelagicaceae bacterium
GATCCGAAAATTGCAACACTCCCTCCTGGCTCACGATACTTGGTAAAGCGCGATATCCATGAGATAGAGAAGCTTCACGAGGAAATACTGCTATCTATTTCAAATAGATCAAGACCTTCACCCACACTCATAAATCAATTAGGTCAAAATATTCCCAATGCTCAGCTTGAAACATTGAGACTATTGGCGCTTGGATTATCAAATGGAGAGATTGCAAAGAGCCGCCAGGTTTCGGAGAAATCGGTGGAGCAAGCCATCTCTCGGCTCATCAATCACTTTGGAATTGATGACTCGCATGTAAATAAGCGCGTGGAACTTTCACGCCTCTACTTTCAATCAACAGGTTCTGTCCCTACTGAGAATGAACGCCTCAGTTGAAGAACGTTGTTCTTGGGGGCCGTCACGCCATCTCTTATAAAGTTGGACTGATCTTTCTCCCATTTCTCATTGTTTCGATTCCATTAACAGAGAGAGATATCACGCACAAACTCTTCATCCAATGGACCATCGTCTCCTCACTCTCGCTTCTACTCACAACAATCGTCCTAGTGGTGTGCGATAAGACTTTTCTTCGAAATCGATTTGAAACGCCAATTTCAAATATCGCTCTCTTTCTCTTTGGGGGATTCATCGGAGCTGTACGTGGGATGGCAACATTCGCATTTGCTCGGTGGATATTTCACATCCCATCAAACACCCTGCAAAGCGGGCTTATCCGCACTGGCAACGCCGCCTTGCTAGGCGGCCTCTCCTTCACTCTTATCGCTCTCATCTCGTTTTCCTACCAAGAGATTGCTCGTTCTCGCAAAGAGAGTTTGGCGAATCTGGTTGCGATAGATGAGTTATTGGGGACAACACGAGATCAGGAAAACCAAGAAGAGCTCATTTCGGCCGTCGCAGCACGACTCCTTGGAATGCATAATGAGATCCGAGTATTAGCGATTGCCCAGAATTTGCCAGAGAAAGAGGAATTAGCCGGGGTTCTACGTAAGTTATCGACAGATTTAGTTCGCCCATTGAGCCACCAGGTAGCGAAGTTAGAGAAATCACAATCGAAACCATTTAAAGAGTCAATGAATGTCGTACTTCTTATACCTGATGCGCTCTTCAGGCAAATACCCTGGATTATTTTGACCCACATCTTTGGTGAGTTTCGTGGAGATTTACAAATATTTGGACTTCGCCGTGGGTTGATTCTGATTTTAATAAATAACATTATTCTTGGCCTTCTCTTGTTGGGTCTCTCACGATTATTTAGATACTCGAAAGCATCTATCTCTCGGGTATTTGGCTTCCCTATTCTCATTGGAGTTGCTCAGGCCCTCAGCACTGGTTTTGTAATCCGAAACTTTGATCAAAGGTATTCCTTCTCTTCATTTCTCGTTGAGGCTACTTGGACATCCCTTGTGATCGGAGCAATATCCTTTGCCGGGGCATACCTCAATACTTCCATTGAGGCCATCGAGATTTCGAAATCCCAATACCTGAGAAAATTTAAATCCGTTACTTTTCAGCGTTATACAAATTCCAACATCTCACATGATCTAGCGCGTTTTTTACACGGCTCACTTCAAACAAAGTTGAGCACCTCTGCCCTCCGAGTGTTGCAAGCAAAGAGTGATGAAGAGCTTCGCACTGAGCTACTTATTGCCGCAGATTACTTGAAGATGCCAGAGGTTCTTCTCCACGCAGATGCAAATAAATCTTTCGTAGAACGACTCCAGGAGATAAAGGATTCATGGGAGCCGCTCATTCAGATGAAATTTAGTGCCATAGCATTCAATTCGGATATTGATTCTGTTGCATTGGGGAACCTCCTTGATCTGATCAATGAGGCCACCTCTAACGCACATCGTCACGGAGGTGCTTCAACAATCTCGTTTAGCATCAAAAACGGGGCAGATTCCATCTTGGTGGAAGCGACAAACGATGGCGTTCTTGTCGAATCGTTTAAGCCCGGTCTTGGCTCGCACATTTATGACATAGCCACCCAAAAGAATTGGGAGTTGATCAACAGGGAGAATCAGACAACTCTAATAGCGA
>DAINQZ010000049.1:0-5425 GCA_036742235.1 Candidatus Nanopelagicaceae bacterium
CAGCAAAGCGCGATGCCGACACGATGGATACCTTTGTTGATTCTTCATGGTATTTCTTGCGCTACACCAACCCAGATGATTCGGCTCAAGCCTTCGATAAGAAGTTAGTAGAACAGTGGGCGCCAGTTGATCAATATGTCGGTGGCGTTACGCATGCAATTCTCCACCTGCTCTATTCACGTTTCTTCACCAAGGTCTTACACGATATCGGGCTCTTGAATTTCACCGAGCCATTTACTCGCTTACTTAATCAGGGCATGGTCTTGATGGATGGATCGGCGATGTCAAAGAGTCGTGGCAATTTAGTCCGCCTCTCTGAACAGCTCGACACTCATGGCGTCGACGCAGTCCGTGTCTCATTGATCTTTGCTGGACCGCCAGAAGATGACATCGATTGGGCTGATGTCTCACCATCGGGATCTCTCAAATTCCTCAATCGCGCCTGGCGTATCTCTCAAGATGTCGAGAGCGCTGCGGGAGTGGATTTCACCACTGGTGACCTCGCACTCCGCAAGGTGACACATAAATCATTGCGGGATATCTCTCTAGCTGTTGAGACGTATCGTTTCAACGTTGCAGTTGCGCGCACGATGGAGCTCGTCAATGCGACTCGAAAGGCGATCGATAGCGGTTGCGGTCCACAAGATCCTGCAGTCCGCGAAGCAGCAGAGGCGATTGCGATCTCACTCTCACTCGTTGCACCATTCACTGCTGAAGAGATGTGGTCACTCCTTGGCCATAAGCCATCGGTTGCGCTAGCAGGCTGGCCAACCATCGATCCCGCTCTTCTCACTGAAGATTCGGTTGTGGTGATCCTCCAGGTGAATGGCAAGATTAAGGATCGGATCGAGGTCTCACCAGATATCACCGATGCCGAACTTGAAGCGCTAGCTCTCGCCAATCCCGAGATTGCTGCCGCCGTTGCGGGTGGAACAATCCAGAAGATAATTGTTCGCGCTCCAAAACTTGTTAACATCGTTATTTAATTAACAGGAGAAGATTCACTTCAGTGAAGTGAGCGCTGGGGAGAAGTACCTTCGCCCCATGTTTCAGATTCCTGAGTTAAGTGAAGTACAACGTCGCAATCTCTACATCATCTTCGGCGGATTCCTAGCGCTTGGGGCGCTCTTCTTCTCGCTCGCCCAAGGAAATGCCTCACCGACGCCCAAGCCGACGATCTCACTCGCGCCTATGGCACCCGCCACTCCAACCCCATCCACGATCGTCGTTGATGTCGCAGGAAAGGTGCTTCATCCACAGATCTATACGCTCCCGATGGGGTCACGGGCGGCTGATGCGATTGCCGCCGCTGGGGGAGCGCTCAAAGGTGTTGCGTTGACCGATATTAACTTGGCACATCTTTTAGTCGATGGAGAGCAGATTGTGGTGGGAGCGCCGCCGGTAATTACCTCCACAACGAAGGTAGGCAGCAAGCGCGGAAAGAGCAGCACTGCGGTCGTCAATATCAATACCGCCACTGCCGCACAGCTTGAGGTCCTCGCTGGAGTTGGTCCGGTAATGGCGGCGAAGATCATTGCTTATCGCAATGCACACGGAAAGTTCACCTCGATCGATGGAATCGCAAAGGTTCCAGGTTTTGGAAAAGCAAAATTCGCAATCGTAAAATCTCAACTTCGCATCTAGCTCTCTTCTTAGTGGGATTAGCGATATGGCTAGGAGCGGCAAGCGCAGTTCTTATCTTCTCTTAGTAGTCGCCCTTCTGGTTGGTGGTGCAGGAAGTTTGATCCGCCTTCAGGCACTAGCCCACTCACCACTTCACTCGGCCCATTCGATCACATTTATCGCAACGGTTGAGACCGATCCTGTACTGGGCAAAAGCAAAGTGATTGGGTCACATATCAAACAGGCAAGCACAACTTTTCTTGCAGTGCTCAATCAGGGTCGAATCGATGGCGTTGAATATTCACTTCACTTACCTGTGCGCATTACAAGCAGTAAGGCAGTCCACTTCTTGCCAGGCTCGCAGATCACAGGTAATGGAACCATCTTTTCTACGACAGAGAGACGAGTCGCGGCGCTGATCTCTGCTCGGTCGACACTTCAACAACTTCGAAAGAGCGACCCCATCAATCGAGTAGCAGGATCAATTCGTGCTGCTTTCAGAAGGAGCTCACTCTCGATCGGTGGCGCAGGCGGAGCACTCATTCCTGGATTAGTACTTGGCGATACCTCCCTTGAAAGCCCCGAATTCCAATCGGATATGAAACGCTCTGGTCTGACACATCTCACAGCGGTAAGTGGTGAGAATTTTGCGATCATTGCCGCCTTCCTATTGTGGGGTCTTCAATTCGTTGTGCGTCGACTGCGCACTCGGATCATTATCACCGCCCTTGTGCTCATTGCATTTATCTTCCTTGTGCGTCCTTCACCATCGGTGTTGCGGGCATCCGTCATGACCTCTGTGCTCTTGCTGGGTAGAGCTCGTGGTGTGCGCACTTCAGCGCTCCCCGCCTTAGGGCTAGCGATCGGTGGGCTCATACTCATTGATCCCTTTCAAGCGATCGACCCGGGCTTCGCACTTTCAGTAAGTGCAACTGCAGGCATCCTCATTCTCTCGCCGACTCTGACGGGTTTCTTCGCTCGATTTACTCGCTATAAAAAAGTGGTTGAGTTATTA
Source organism: Candidatus Nanopelagicaceae bacterium (assembly GCA_036742235.1). Classification (GTDB taxonomy): domain Bacteria; phylum Actinomycetota; class Actinomycetes; order Nanopelagicales; family Nanopelagicaceae; genus PALSA-747. Next base: position 2,639 of record DAINQZ010000049.1, read on the forward strand.
GCAATACCAATGGCCGCAACAATCTTCTGCACGCCACTGATTATTGCAATCTCGGGGCAGTTCAGCTTGATTGCTTTGCCAGCAAACTTCCTCGTTGCTGAAGCAGTAGGACCGATCACAGTTATTGGCTTCATCGCAGCGCTCCTATCACCCGTCTCAGCAGGGATCTCACATTTGCTTCTACTCATATGTAAGCCCTTCTCAGTGTGGGTCGTCTTTGTTGCGCATACCTGCGGTGCGGTTCCAGTGCTGCAGGTACCGAAGAGTTTTACCGGAGCGGCAATCGCCCTCGGGGTGACACTCTTACTTGTTAGACGGGCTTTTAAGACTCTCATATTTCTTCTTATAAGCGCGGTAGCTATTCATGTATTCACAGTAATGGGGTGGCCTGGAGAGTCATGGGTGATCGTGAACTGTGATGTGGGACAGGGTGATGGCGCGGTCATCAATCTCGGCGGAGGATCTGCACTCGTGATTGATACCGGGCCTGATCCAGATCTCATGGATAACTGCCTCTCATCTCTGCATATACGTGATGTTCCGCTGCTCGTTCTTACACATTTTCACGCCGACCATGTCAATGGTTTATCAGGGGTCATGAGAAATAGACATATCGGTGCAGTCTGGATCTCAAATAATCCGCAACCTGCATTTGAGTATCAGCAGACGATCTCGTTGCTGCGTGGTGAGCAGATCAGCATTGTTACTCAAGGCCAATCAACCCAATTTCAAAGCAGTAAGGGTCTAGTAAAGATTCTTGCCTTATGGCCAACAACGCAGAAACTTAATCTGCCTTCACTCCCCGGCGATGGTTCGGGCATTAACAATTCAAGTATTGCCTTGCTTGTGAACATCTCAGGGCTCACCTTCTTCACATCCGGGGATACTGAGCCTCCAGCCCAAGAGGAGATCGTTCGAAGTGGCTTACTCAACGCCCTCGGGCCGGTTACCGTGATGAAGGTGAGTCACCACGGCTCGGCCTACCAATACTTGCCACTTGTCGATGCGCTCAAACCACGCATCGCCCTGATCAGCGTGGGGGTGGGAAATTCTTACGGCCACCCGGCGCCGTCAACGATCGCCGCACTCTTAAACCGAGGGATCGCCGTCTACCGAACTGACCAAGATGGAGCGATTGCTGTTGACGCAGACCTTAGGATCAGCACACAACGTAAGAAGTGGTGGGATATCTCGTGGGGTTAACGCTGATTCAAGGTGGCGAATCGATTCTCGCTGACCGAGCGATCTCTGCTGCGATCGCCAAGATTCCTGGGGCGACTGTGACGCAGTTAGATTGTTCAGAGATTGAACTCGGTGCCATCACGGATGCACTCGCGCCCTCTTTATTTGGCGAAGATCGCGTCATCGTCTTACGTGAGATTCAAGAACTCGCCGCTGATCTACAAGATGAGATTAGTGAATACCTCTCCAACCCCGACGAGACCGTCGCACTCGTCCTCTGGCATAAGGGCGGAGTAAAAGGAAAAGCTCTGCTCGATAAGGTCAAGAAGTTGAAGCCGGAGATCATCGCCGTTGATGCGATTAAGAAGGATGGCGAGAAGGCTCAATTCGTTCATGATGAATTTACTCGGGCTGGGCGAAAGATCTCAGTCGATGCCGTGCAAGCCCTGGTTGATGCACTTGGTTCGGACCTGCGAGAGTTGAGTGGCGCCGCTTCCCAATTGGCAGCAGATGTGGCAGCTGGCAAGACGATTGATGTAGCCGATATTGAGAAGTTTCATCAGGGCCGGGTAGAGACAACAGGCTATGACGTTGCTGATGCCACGCTAGATGGGAAGACAGATTTAGCGCTGATCACCTTACGACAGGCGCTTGAGACCGGTGTCGATCCTGTTCTGATCATCTCGGCCTTAGCCTCCTCGATGCGCACCTTGGCAAAGGTCTCAGGAGCGAGCAGGGGAGTAAAGGCCTTCGATCTTGCTTCGAGCCTTGGATTGCCACCATGGCAGATTGATAAGGCGCGTAGGCAACTTCAAGGGTGGACGCCCACCACCCTCTCGGCGGCGGTAGTGAAACTTGCCCAAGCAGATGCCGATATCAAGGGGGCCAGCGCAGAGCCGCTTTACGCCTTAGAGCGCTGCATCCTCGATATTGCCCTGGCTAAGTCTCGCTAGGTCTGCACACTAGCCTCAGTTTGAGGGGAGCGCCCCTTGGCTGATAGCCTTTGCCCTTCCTGGAGACAGGGTAGAGAACCGAGTCCACAAGGGCGCGGATACATTTTTTAGAAAAGGTAATCTTCACGTGGCAAATATCAAGTCGCAGATCAAGCGTATTAAGACCAATGAGAAGGCTCAGGCACGCAACAAGTCAGCTCGCTCAGGCCTCAAGACCGCGATCCGCCGCTTCAAGGATGCGCTCGCTGCCGGCGACGCTGCCACCATCAAGGAAGAACTTCGTGTTGCATCAAAGACTCTCGATGTTGCTGTGAGCAAGGGCGTGCTTCATGCCAACGCTGCTGCAAATAAGAAGTCATCGCTTGCTAAGCAAGCCAATAAAGTCGCTAAGTAATTTCCCAGAACTCCACGGACTGTAGGTAAGCATGCCTGCGATTCCATTAGCTAAAGCGCCGCAACCTTCTCAGACTAACCCTGCGCAGATTCGTAATTTCTGCATCATCGCGCATATTGATCACGGTAAATCCACGCTCGCCGATCGCATGCTCGGCATCACTGAAGTTGTAGAGCAGCGCAATATGCGCGCTCAATACCTCGATCGCATGGATATCGAACGCGAGCGCGGAATCACCATTAAGTCACAAGCGGTGCG
>DAINQZ010000050.1:0-5339 GCA_036742235.1 Candidatus Nanopelagicaceae bacterium
CTCTCTATCACGGATGCACAAGTGCGCGAGTTCATCAAAAAGTTTGCGCAATCAATGGCTTTGCTTCAGAAAGGTGCATCGCAATGAACCCAGCTGCTCGCAAGCAACTCGTTGCAGACCTCATCAAAAGTGCAACGATCGCATCGCAAGAGGATCTTGTAAAAGCCTTGAAGAAGAAGGGCGTTGAAGTTACCCAGACGACTGCAAGTCGCGATCTCCTTGAGATTGGTGCGCTTCGAGGCAAAGATGGCTCGGGACGTTTCCGCTACATTCTCGGCGGTACAACAACCTCGCTCTCAACTAACGCATCCAGATCCAAGAATCTTCTCTTAAGCGTTACTGCGAGTGGAAATCTCGTCGTAGCTAAGACGCCACCAGGCGGCGCACAACTTCTCGCCGGTCAGATCGACCAGGCTATTGCTTCTCGCGAGATCGCTTCGGGCATAGGCTCGATTGCAGGCGATGACACAGTCATCGTCGTTGCCAAGACGGCAACAGGTGGCGCCCTTCTTGCAAAGGAATTAACAGCATTACTTGATGGCGACCCAGTAAAATCATCGGAGAAGAAGACCCAGAAGAAGCGGAGCAGGTAAATGGCCCTATGGGGTGGCAGGTTTAGCGCAGGACCAGCGGAGTCCGCAGCCGCTCTTTCTAGGAGCATACATTTCGACTGGGTTCTCGCTGCCTACGATATTCGGGTCAATATTGCCCACGTGAAGGCCCTAGCTGCCGCTGGCGTGCTCACTCCTAATGATGCAGAGAAGATCGAGATCGCCCTTGTCGCACTTGGTGAGGAGATTGAGGCCGGAAAGTTCCTGCCGATCGCAGCGGATGAAGATGTTCACTCAGCAATCGAGCGGGGCCTTGTAGGCAAGTTGGGCGACCTTGGGGGAGCGTTCCGAGCTGGCCGCTCTCGCAACGACCTCGTCGTGACTGATTTCAAGCTCTACCTGATCGACCACATGATCGCTATCGGAGCGGCCCTCACCCTTCTCATCGAAGAGTTCACCACAAAGGCGGACGAGTACAAGGATGCGATCGCGCCAGGTTTTACCCACCTCCAGCATGCCCAACCGATCAACTTTGGTCATGAGTTGGCAAAGCATTCACAGGCGTTGCTGCGGGATGCGAGCAGAATCCACGATTGGCTCGGACGCCATAGTTCATCCCCACTTGGAGCTGGCGCGTTATCAGGATCAGCTCTTGTTCCGCATCCAGAGAATATTGCGAAGGACCTTGGCTTCGCTGGAGTTCATGAGAACACCATCGATGCAGTGAGTGATCGAGATTTTGTGAGCGAAGCGCTCTTTGTTATGGCAAATATTGGGATTCATCTCTCGCGAATTGGCGAGGAGTACACGCTGTGGAGTACAACAGAATTCGGTTGGGCGATCTTAGATGATGCCTTCTCTACTGGATCCTCGATCATGCCACAGAAGAAGAATCCGGATATTGCAGAGTTAGCTCGAGGCAAGAGTGGTCGTCTCGTTGGAAATCTCACCAGCGTTCTCACGATGCTCAAAGGTCTGCCATTCGCATACAACCGAGATCTCCAAGAAGATAAAGAACCCACCTTTGACTCCGTCAATACCTTGCTTGTTCTTCTCCCAGCCCTCACAGGAATGGTTGAGACGACTGAGTTCAATGCTCCTCGCATGAACGCTGGTGCAGAGAGCGGCCATGCGCTTGCAACTGAGATTGCAGATTTCTTAGCGAAGCGCGGAACACCATTTGCAACAGCGCATGAGATCTCAGGTCGTTGTGTCCGACTTGCCGAATCACAGGGAATTGATGTTCATCAACTCAGCGATGCCGAACTGCTCTCGGTTGACGATCGATTAACTGGGGATCTTCGTGGCACGTTGACTGCCGCAGGCGCCGTTGCATCTCGCACATCTATCGGCGGAACCTCCACTGCCTCTCTCATTAACCAGATCCACTCGCTGAACGCAAGGAACCAGAAGTACATAGAATTCTTCGATAGCAAACGATCCGATTTCTTGGAGATGATCAACCTATGACCCGCGCACTTCTAGCAGACCTTGAATGGCGCGGATTAATAGCGCAGACGACTGATCGCGACGCTCTTCTGAAGGAGATGGAGTCCGGTCCGATCTCGTTCTACCTTGGCTTTGACCCAACAGCGCCGAGCCTGCATGTGGGCAATCTCGTTGTACTTCTTGTTATGCGCCGCTTCCAGCAAGCTGGCCATAAGCCCCTTCCACTCGTAGGTGGAGCGACCGGACTCGTAGGCGACCCGAGTGGTCGCAACGAAGAACGCTCGCTCAATAGCGATGAAGTGGTAGCCGAGTGGGTATCACGCATCCGCACGCAGCTCGAACGCTTCCTTACCTTTGAGGGAAGTAACGCTGCGACCTTGGTTAATAACCTTGACTGGACGAAGAATGTCACAGCGATCGAATTCCTCCGCGATATCGGTAAGCACTTCAGCGTCAATCAAATGCTGACGAAAGATTCAGTTTCATCGCGTCTTGAAGGTGGCGGAATCTCGTATACCGAGTTCTCGTATCAAGTACTTCAATCCTTTGATTTCCTTGAGCTGTATCGTCGATACAACTGTATCCTTCAACTAGGTGGAAGCGATCAGTGGGGAAATATCACTGCAGGACTTGATCTCATTCGTCGCGCCGAATCAGGATCGGCGCACGCACTCACTATTCCGTTGTTGCAGAAAGCCGATGGCACAAAGTTTGGCAAGACCGCGGGTGGAAGTGTCTGGCTTGATCCCGAGATGACATCTCCATATGCCTTCTATCAATATTGGATCGGCACTGATGATGCAGATGTTGAGAGATTCTTAAAGACATTTTCATTTAAGAGCCGTGAAGAATTGGAAGCGCTCTTCGTTGAATTAAAAGAGAATCCAGGCGCTCGCGTCGCACATCGCGCACTTGCCGAAGAACTCACAACGTTGGTGCATGGCGCGCAAGAGTGTGCGAATGCACAAGCAGCTGCGAAGGCGCTCTTTGGTCAAGGTGATATCTTCGAACTTGATCAGAAGACTTTGGAATCTGCGCTCTCACAATTACCCCGCACAACGATTGCAAAGGGTGAAGCATTTCCAACATGGGTTGATCTCTTGGCTGCGACCGGTGTTGTTGATTCAAAATCTGCTGCACGCCGTATCGTGAAAGAGGGCGGCGCCTACCTCAATAATCAGAAGATTTCGGGGGAGGAGTTCGCACCTTCGGAAAGTGATCTAATTCATTCGCGCTTCTTGCTCCTTCGGAAGGGAAAACGGGACCTAGCGGCGGTTGAAATCATCTAAATAACAGCCTTGTAATTATCCAGTAGCGCCCTGAAACCCTTATAAATCAATGGTTTTAGGGCATTTTCGCAATTTCGCGAGCATTTTGAAGGGGTACCTGGACACCCAATTCGGGTCAAAATGGTCTGATTTGCCCGATTTGACCCTAAGGCCTATCCCGGGTTATCTTTCTCCCTCGCTCGCGAAACGGACTTTAAAGGCCGTGCGGCGACACCTGTTTAACCCAAGCGGTTTCTGAGCTGGTTAACGCAAGTTGACCGGAAGATGATCTCTGCACTAAGTTACTCAGTCTGCCCTAGTTACGGTCTTTCGAGATTGTGGCTGGTGCGCGTACGTACCTTGAGAACTCAACAATGTGCACAATCAATGCCAATCGGCTTGTTTTATGCTGCTTTCATGCAAATGAGAGTTAACGTGATTCAGGCCAAAATTCCTTTGTATTTTCTCTTTTTGAGATCATTACAAAACAAAAACAATTGGTAAAACGAAATAGCTATAAAAGCTAGTTTTGTTTTTTGCCAGATCACAACTTTCTATGGAGAGTTTGATCCTGGCTCAGGACGAACGCTGGCGGCGTGCTTAACACATGCAAGTCGAACGATGAAGTTCCTTCGGGGATGGATTAGTGGCGAACGGGTGAGGAACACGTGAAGAATCTGCCCTCCACTTTGGGATAACCCCGGGAAACCGGTGCTAATACCGAATATTGAAATATAAGTGGCATCACTGAATTTTGAAAGAATTTCGGTGGAGGATGACTTCGCGGCCTATCAGCTTGTTGGTGAGGTAATGGCTCACCAAGGCGACGACGGGTAGCCGGCCTGAGAGGGCGACCGGCCACACTGGGACTGAGACACGGCCCAGACTCCTACGGGAGGCAGCAGTGGGGAATATTGGGCAATGGACGAAAGTCTGACCCAGCGACGCCGCGTGAGGGATGAAGGCCTTCGGGTTGTAAACCTCTTTCAGTAGGGAAGAAGCGAAAGTGACGGTACCTAAAGAAGAAGCACCGGCTAACTATGTGCCAGCAGCCGCGGTAATACATAGGGTGCAAGCGTTGTCCGGAATTATTGGGCGTAAAGAGCTCGTAGGTGGTTAGTTACGTCGGGTGTGAAATTCTGGGGCTCAACCCCAGACCTGCACTCGATACGGGCTAACTAGAGTTTGGTAGGGGAGACTGGAATTCCTGGTGTAGCGGTGGAATGCGCAGATATCAGGAGGAACACCAATGGCGAAGGCAGGTCTCTGGGCCAATACTGACACTGAGGAGCGAAAGCGCGGGGAGCGAACAGGATTAGATACCCTGGTAGTCCGCGCCGTAAACGGTGGGCGCTAGTTGTGGGGACCTTCCACGGTTTCTGCGACGCAGCTAACGCATTAAGCGCCCCGCCTGGGGAGTACGATCGCAAGATTAAAACTCAAAGGAATTGACGGGGCCCCGCACAAGCAGCGGAGCATGCGGCTTAATTCGACGCAACGCGAAGAACCTTACCAAGGCTTGACATATACCGAAAAGCAGCAGAGATGTTGTGTCCGCAAGGGCGGTATACAGGTGGTGCATGGTTGTCGTCAGCTCGTGTCGTGAGATGTTGGGTTAAGTCCCGCAACGAGCGCAACCCTCGTTCTGTGTTGCCAGCATTTAGTTGGGGACTCACAGGAGACTGCCGTGGTTAACACGGAGGAAGGTGGGGATGACGTCAAATCATCATGCCCCTTATGTCTTGGGCTGCACGCATGCTACAATGGCCGATACAAAGGGCTGCAATACCGTGAGGTGGAGCGAATCCCATAAAGTCGGTCTCAGTTCGGATTGAGGTCTGCAACTCGACCTCATGAAGTCGGAGTTGCTAGTAATCGTAGATCAGCAACGCTACGGTGAATACGTTCCCGGGGCTTGTACACACCGCCCGTCACGTCACGAAAGTCGGTAACACCCAAAGTCAGTGGCCCAACCGCAAGGAGGGAGCTGCCTAAGGTGGGATCGGTGATTGGGACGAAGTCGTAACAAGGTAGCCGTACCGGAAGGTGCGGCTGGATCACCTCCTTTCTA
>DAINQZ010000051.1:0-5267 GCA_036742235.1 Candidatus Nanopelagicaceae bacterium
ACCTTCCTGGTACTTATGGAACCGGAACTGTCCCTACTCAAGCGAACGTTCTCTACGGATCGACCTTCACTCTTGCAGCCCCAACCGGTCTTACAGGTGTCGACAACAGCGCGAACGCATATGCTTTTGTAGCTTGGGATGATGGCAGTGGCACTACATATGCCGCAGGCAAGAGTTACCTTGTTGGGGCCGCTCCAGTATCGCTCACAGCGCTCTGGACCCGAATTTATAACGTCAAATACTCGTTTAATGGCGGGTCTGTCGTGACTCCAATCGCCGACCAACAGAAGGTCAGCGGTGACACGATTACGGTTACATCAGTTGTCCCGACACGCACCGGGTATACCTTCGTCAACTGGATCGATCAATCCGGCCTCACGGCGGCATCAGGGGATACCTACACCGTTACTGCAAATAACTACCTGCTCTATGCGCAGTGGAGCGCTATCTCCTATACCGTCACTTATGACACAGCAAGTGGAAGCACTCCGCCAACCGAGCCAAGCCACACAATTGGTCAGATTTTCACCGTTGCCGCTGCTCCTGCGAAGAGCGGGTATGACTTTGCGGGTTGGTCAAATAGCGGAACTATCTTCGCTGCTGGATCGCCATTCCAAGTTGGGTCATCAAATATCACCCTCCTTGCTACCTGGACACCACAGATTTATCAGATCACATATGACTTCAATGGTGGTTTTGGAACAGCGATCTCGCCAACCAATTACACCTTCGCAACTCCTGCACTCCCACTTCCTGCATCAGGACCAACTCGTCCGGACTACACCTTCAGTGGCTGGTCGACGGGCACAACTGGCGCCAGCGTCGGTACCACCTTCACACCAAGTTCATCGATCACCCTCCACGCTGTTTGGGTCTCATCGGTCTATCGGATCACTTTTGACGCTGGATCTGGATTTAGCGATAGCTCAACTGCAAAGGTAACGATCGGGCAACCACTCACGCTGCCATCTGGTTCACGTACCAACTACAACCTAGCCGGTTGGTCTACTCAACAGAGCGGTGGATCACTTCTCACAGGAAGTTACACGCCAGCTGCGGACGGAACTCTCTACGCGCAATGGACTCTCAAACTCTTCGTAGTGACCTTCAATGGCAACGGGGGAAGCGCAGCCCAAGCATCAGGATCAATGGCCGCTGGTACAACCTCGCCAATAACCTTGCCGACGGCAACGCGTGCGAACTATGTCTTCACCGGCTGGTACTCCGATCCACAAAGTGGCTATTTGATAGGTACTTCAGGGGCGAGTTTTACCCCAACGGACTCCATCACCGCTTATGCACATTGGGTTCAAGCATCACTCAGCGGCATGGGCGCTGCAACACAAATTGCTCAGGTCACTGTCCATGCTGGGTACGAAAACTCATTCACAGCGGGCAGCAACGGCAGCACTGTGACGCTCTACTATCCAGCTGATGGCCTTCCAGATGGGTCAATCATTACTGCATATCTCGAGAACACAACCTCGCATGCGAGCACTCTGGTCACCACACCAGCAACACTCATCCTCTCGCTTGTCGTGGCTTGGGTTGCACCAGATGGCACCGTGCCTGCCACAGCAACCGGAAAACCACTGACACTGACCATTTCAAATCCAAATATCACCGCTGGATCGAAGGTCTATGGCTACCTCAGTGGCGTAATGACCTACGTTGGGACTGCAGCGGTCGATGGTTCTGCCGTCATCACCATCAGTCAAGACCCAGTCTTGGTCGTCGCGATCACAACTCCAGATGCTCCAACTGGTGTCACAGCGACCCCGATTGATGCAACGTCTGCAACCATTTCCTGGAACGCCCCGGTTGCATCTGGTGGATCTGGGATCACTGGATATACCGTGACATCAAGTGGTGGACAGAGTTGTACATCGACTACAACTTCATGTGTCATAAATGGCCTTTCAGCAGGAACTACTTACACCTTCACCGTTGCGGCATCGAATGCACTTGGTACCAGCGCCGCAAGTTCTGGCTCGGCATCTATTCAGATCACTCGACCAGTCGTCTCAACTCCAGCGCCAACACCAGCACCAGTTGTGGTCGTCGATAATTCGGCAGCAATTGCGGCAGCTGCACAAGCCGCTGCGGATGCAGCCGCGAAAGCACTTGCTGAGAAGAAAGCCGCTGATGCTCTCGCTGCGGCGAAGGCACTTGCCGACCAACAAGCAGCAGATGCCGCAAAGGCACTCGCCGACAAGCAAGCCCAAGAGGCGGCAGCGAAGGCACTTGCCGACCAACAAGCAGCAGATGCCGCAAAGGCACTCGCCGACAAGCAAGCCCAAGAGGCGGCAGCGAAGGCGCTAGCAGATAAGCAAGCTGCTGACGCTGCTGCTGCAAAGGCACTCGCTGATCAGCAAGCGCAAGAGGCGGCAGCGAAAGCATTGGCAGATCAGCAAGCAGCCGATGCCGTGACCGCTAAGGCAGCAAAAGACGCAGCCGACAAAGCAGCAGCAGAGGCACAAGCCGCGAAAGATGCAGCTGCCGCAGCTGCACGAGTAAAGCCAGCAGTAACGCTCTACTCACTCACGCCAAAGCTCACGCTGAGCGCCTATGACACGGCCTATCTACAGCGTTATGTCCGATCACTTAAGAACGGTGCGTCAGTGAACTGTGTCGGTTATATCTATAAGAAGGGCACGACACTGGCTAAAGCGACCGCTCTTGCAAAGAGCCAAGCGACAGCAGTCTGTGCTTTGATGAAGAAGACCAATAAGACACTGAAGACTTCGATCTCGGTCGTTGACTCATCAAAGGCCCCAAAGGGTGCAGTTGGATCAAAGTGGGTTGCAGTGAGTTACCGCATCGATGGGTTTAAAACGAGGGGGTAGCCCGGTAACAAAGTTACCGAGAGCAACCTACTATTCGAGAAACGAGAGGAATAACCATGATTATCTACAGCACTATTGTTGCCAATTTAACTCGCAGGAGTTTTACCGCTGTCCAGGATCACAATTACGACGAAGTCCTCAAAGGAGTTGCTCCCCATGGACTCACTCACCGATTCGCAGGTCCCAATTCGCTTGGTGGAGTGCGTCACGATAAAGATGCACTTGGCCGTTGGTTTAAGAGAGTGGGCACAGTTCTACCTGATTTAAAGTTTGAAGTCAGAGATGTCTTGGTGCATGGTGCGCCATGGAATACAACCGTCGTTGCGCGTTGGGTGGCGACTTGCAACCTTGCCAATGGAGAACCCTATGTAAATCCTGGCGTTCACATTATTAAGTTGCGCTGGGGTAAGGCATATGACTTCGATGTCTACGAAGATACCTTTGTCGTCACACATGGACTTGAGAAGCAAGGACAATCAGGAATTACCGAGGCGCTCGCACCTCAAATTGTGAGCTAGACCCGAGTGACGTCTGCGCCGAGGCTTCTTAAGTCCTCGGCGAAGTCTGGATAACCACGATCGACATGAAAACCATCTTCAACGATCGTGATGCCTTCACTTACTAGACCTGCAAGAACCAGCCCTGCACCGGCGCGAATATCGGTCGCTAATACTGGCGCTCCCGATAGCTGTTCGATTCCATTGATCGCTGCATGATGGCCATCGACGGTGATCGTCGCACCCAGGCGCTTGAGTTCATTGACGAACATGAAACGACCTTCAAAGACATTCTCGGTGACAAGGGCATGGCCATCAGCAATCGCATTCATGCAGATTGCCATAGGCTGCAAATCAGTAGGGAATCCTGGGTAGGGAAGGGTTGCGACATCTATCGCTGTAGGTCTGCGATCCATCTTTACGCGAAAACCATCGGCGGTTGTAGTGATGACGGCGCCTGCTGAGACGAGCTTGTCGAGTGGAATCTCTAGATGATCCGGACGACCACCAATGATCGTGATATCTCCTTGAGTCATTACTGCAGCAAAGGCCCATGTCCCGGTGACGATTCGATCGGGGAGTGTTGCATGTGAAGCAGGCGAGAGTCGATCAACGCCATCGATTGTGATCGTAGATGTTCCAAGTCCTTCGATCTTTGCGCCCATCTTGATCAGATACTCACCGATATCGGCAATATCAGGTTCGCGGGCGGCGTTCTCGATAACGGTGCGACCCTTTGCCAGAACTGCAGCGGTCATGATGTTCTCGGTTGCACCGACGCTTGGAAATTCGAGTTCGATAGTGGCGCCAGTAAGACCTGCTGGTGCTTTCGCTAGAACATATCCATGTTCAGAGTGAACTTCGGCGCCGAGAGCACGTAGCCCTTCGATGTGGAAATCAAGACCACGTGAGCCAATCGCATCGCCACCAGGGAGTGCTACATCGGCCTGGCCAACACGAGCGATCAGTGGACCAAGGACATTGATCGATGCACGCATCTTTCGAACTAAGTCGTAATCAGCTTTATGGCCGGGAACTTCAGGGACATCGATAGTGAGAGTGTGAATCGCGGGATCGTGCACGACGGTGCAGCCAAGGCGTTCGAGGAGTTCGGACATGATGCCGACATCTGCGATATCAGGGACGTTCGAGAGAGTGTTTCTTCCAGGGGCTAGGAGAGAGGCGGCCATCAACTTTAAGGCTGAATTCTTCGCGCCTCGTACCGCTACGGATCCAGAGAGGCGAGCGGGGCCAACTACGCGAAAGCTATCGGCGCTCATTCCCACTCCTCTCCAGACTCGATCGCTACAAGTGGTCGTATTCTAGTTGTTCGCCTAGGCTGAACCCATGGTTAACCTCACGCGCATCTATACGAAAACAGGCGACGATGGCACAACATCCCTCGGGGATATGTCTCGCACCTCAAAGAACGATCCACGCCTTGAGGCATATGCCGATGTTGATGAGGCGAACTCCTCGATCGGAGTTGCGCTCTCGCTAGGTCAGATCAGCGATGAGGCGATCATCAAGCTCTTGATCCGCATCCAGAACGATCTCTTCGATGTTGGCGCAGATCTCTGCACCCCAGTGATCGATAACCCGGAATTTGAACCACTGCGCGTCTTGGAATCTCAGGTCACATACCTTGAGAGCCAGATCGATCATTACAACGAATCTCTCGAACCACTTCGTTCCTTTGTCTTGCCATCAGGTACTCCAGCAGCATCACTGCTTCACGTATCACGTACGGTGGTTCGTCGTGCAGAGCGCTCGACCTGGCACGCGATTCACTCCTTCGGTGGTGGCGTAAATCCACTCACAGCGAAGTACCTCAATCGTCTATCTGATCTGCTCTTTGTCTTGGCTCGCGTTGAGAATAAGTCGATCGGTGATCAGCTCTGGGTTCCAGGAGCGAACCGCTAAC
>DAINQZ010000052.1:0-5033 GCA_036742235.1 Candidatus Nanopelagicaceae bacterium
TTACGCGCCTTCTTCATCGTATAAATGAACTCAGCCATAGTGCGGAACTCTATCGTGTTAGTTCCAAGTAGAATTAATCCATCACTTGGTGCCCGTAGCTCAGTCGGATAGAGCAACCGCCTTCTAAGCGGTAGGCCGCTGGTTCGATTCCAGCCGGGCGCGCCAGATCTCCCTTCACTGCTAGCCGATTTTGGGCAAGAAAAAACCCCGCCAGTCCCTCGAATGGCGGGGTCTTTCTATTGCTTGTTAAGTAGCGGGCTACTTAATTACGCGTTTGGAAGCTTTGCGATCAAAGCCAAGGCAACTGCCTTCTGCTTTGGTGGCAAAGTTGTGAACTGGAGTGTTGAGTCAGTTGTTGGGCAAGCATCGCTTACTACGTAAGTCAAGAATGACTTAACAGCAGCTGCTGCAGCGCCTGTTACTGATGAATCAACGAGACCGTAGGAGATGATTCCTAGGATGTAATCTCCAGCGTTCTTATCTGCATAGTTGAATGTTGCAGCACCGTCAGCAGCGAATGTCGCAGCATCGAGGAACTGTGCAACACCAGCAGCAGTTGGAGTCTGGTATGCGCCTGAAGCGTTCTGGATTGCAGCTGAAGCAAGACCAGCATTCTTTGCGAAGTTAGCTTCTGCATAACCGATTGAGTACGGTGTCTTTGCAATCTGTGCTGCAACGAGAGCTGAACCCTTTACCTGCTGGATACGTCCGAGGAGATCGTTAGCTGCTCCTGGGTAATCCTTTGAGAAAGTGTTGCTGAGCTTTGCGTTGTTGTTGTCAGAGATATTTGACCATGTTGCTGGGAAGAGCTTTGCAAGCATGTAGACGAGGTTGTAGGTAGTACCTGAACCGTCTGAACGGACAACGAGCTTGATTGTCTGTGCAGGAAGTGTGAAGTGGCGAACAACTGTTGTTGTCTTAAGAACAACTGGCTTGCCATTTACCTTGACAGGGTTTCCAGTAGCGTCGAGCTTGTAGGTAACAACTGTTGTTGAACCGTTGTTGTCCTTGCTGATCTCTGGATCGTTCCACATTGTGACCTTGCCAGCGAAGATATCTGAAAGTGTGTTCTGTGAGAGGAAGAGTGTCTGTGCCTGTGAGCGACCGCCGAGGTTGTAAGCGATTGCGATTGGAGCAGCTACTGCAGGGATCTGAACGATCTTTGTATTTGCATAAGCTGGGTATGAGTTGACGCCAACACCTGATGGGTAGTCAGCAAAGTTGTAATCGTTGATGCCGTTCTTTGCATTTGCGATACCGGTTCCTGAACCGTTTCCTGGGTATGCACCGAAGGTGTTACCAGTTGCTGACTGCCATGCAGTCTTGCATGTTGAAAGAAGTGGCTGAGCGAAGGTTGAACCATCGCCGTTGATTGTTGCAGCACCGAAAGATGCTTGTGTTCCAACAAGAGCGAGGGCAACTGCTGCCACTGCGATCTTTACTGAACGTGAAATCTTCATGTAAGGCCTCTCAATAGGGATCATGACGGGTAGAACGTGTCTGAATACTAGAAAGTTGGAGAAACTCGAGGCTGACTAAGGCTGAATGCGCTGTGAACCAAAGGTGAACAGACGGTAAACAACTTTGCCCCTATCGCCTCGATTACTTGAGGTATAGGGGCAAAGTAAATTACTGCTGAGAGTACGGCTTAACCGAAACGACCTGTTACGTAGTTCTCGGTCCGCTCATCCTTTGGACGAGAGAAGATCTCATTTGTTGGGCCGGATTCGATCATCTGTCCTGGACCGCCATCTGAGAGGAAGAATGCGGTGTTATCTGAGACGCGAGCTGCCTGCTGCATATTGTGAGTAACGATGATGATCGTTACAGAATCTGCGAGGTGGCCAATGGTCTCTTCGATCTTCAAGGTTGATCCTGGATCCAGTGCTGAGCAAGGCTCATCCATCAACAAGACCTGTGGGCGAACTGCGAGTGAGCGAGCAATACAGAGACGCTGCTGTTGTCCGCCAGAGAGCGCACCGCCATGTGACTTGAGGCGATCCTTCACTTCATTCCAGAGACCGGCGCGAGTGAGGCACTCTTCAAGGAGTTCATTCTTATTTTCAACCTTGAGCTGAGCAAGCTTGAGACCGGCAAGAACGTTCTCTTCGATCGTCATCGATGGGAATGGATTTGGCTTCTGGAAGACCATACCTACCTTGAGACGGATCTTTGTAACGTCGGTTCCTGGTGCATAGATATCGTCACCATTAAGAAGAACTTCACCAGCCATCGCAGCACCTGGAATGAACTCGTGCATACGGTTGAGTGTGCGAAGGAAGGTCGACTTACCGCAACCTGATGGTCCGATAAGAGCAGTCACTGTTCCTGGCCAGAAATCCATTGAGACATTGGCAAGGGCGTGCTTCTGACCGAACCAGGCATGAACGCCGCGCGCCTCAAGACCTACTCCGATTGCACCAGTTCCCACGCGAGACTCTCCGACCTTGGCGGCGCGAGCTGCCGATACCGAGGCGAGTGATGAGTTGTTCTTTGTCTCCATTGCCTTCTCTTCTCCGTTGTTTTCGTTAGTAATGTCGTTATTGGCTTCATCTGTCATGTTAATTCGCCGCCTTCTTCGAACCTAGGTAGCGAGCCCCAGTGAAGAGGATGATCACAAGGGCAAGGAGGATCAAGATTCCAGCCCAAGCGCGAGTAAACGATTCAGGTGTACCTGCGAGCAGGCCAGTCCAGATATAGAGCGGAAGCGATTCCATCGTGCCACTAAATGGATTGATATTCATGACATTTGCACCACCAGTGAGCAGAACGATTGGTGCCGTCTCACCAATGATGCGAGCAACGCCAAGGATGATCGCGGTGAACAAGCCACTACGTGCAGCTGGAATAACGATCAATGCCACGCTGCGCCATTGAGTTCCGCCAAGTGCAAGACCAGCTTCACGAAGATCTTCTGGGATCAATCGCAAGACTTCTTCTGATGTACGAGCAACTGTTGGGATCATCAAGATCGCAAGTGCGATAGATCCCTCGAAGCCATTGAAGTGGCGAGTAAGAGGATAAACAATCGCGGCCAAGATGAAGAGACCGGCGACGATTGAAGGCACGCCGCTCATCGCCTGAACTAAGAATGCGATTGGACGAGAGAAGCGTCCACGAATTTCAGTGAGATAGATAGCAGTAAGAATTCCGATTGGAACGCTAATCACAACAGCGATTGCGATGATGATCAAGGTTCCGACGATTGCGTGGATCAATCCGCCTTGTCCAACAGGACCAGTGAAATCCGCTTGCTTCATATTCTGAGTGAAGAGCGTCCAGTGAAGTCCCTTATGACCGCGCTGCCAGACTGACCAGAGAATGCTGACGATCGGAAGAACAGTGATGCAGATTGCAACAGTGAAGAGCGTCTTAAAGAAACTATCGACACCGGCAGCCTTGCCAAACTTCAAACGTGAATATGTGTAATCAAGAGCAAGGAGTGCGGCAAAGAAGATGACAAAGTAAGCGAGCTTGCCCTTCATTGGCGTGACACCAACGATGACAAAACTTGCTACAGCAGCGGTGATCACAAGACCAAGAGTGATCTGACGATCGCGCATAGATGCAGACCAAGGGGTCTGTGGCTTTACATCATCAAAGTTTTTGACTGGCGCAACTGTGGTCATGGACGGCCCTTAACTGAGCGATTAACAATGAGATTAGCGATCGAGTTGACGATCAAGGTCATCGCGAAGAGCACAAGACCAGCCGCCATCAAAGCTTTCACTTCTTCTTGGCTAGCATCACCAAATTGAAGCAAGATCATCGATGCAACGTTTCCGCCGGCGCCAAGCAAGATATGCCAGTTGATCTGATAGACAATATTGAGAACGGTATATACCGCAACGGTCTCACCCATCGCGCGACCGAGTGCCAACATCGTTCCACCAACAACACCGCTTCGGGCATATGGGAATGCAACATTCTTGATCATTGCCCACTTCGTTCCACCAAGCGCATAAGCAGCTTGAATGCGATCGAGTGGGGTCTGAGCAAAGATTTCGCGAGAGATTGATGTGACGATTGGAATAATCATTACTGCCAAGATCAATCCAGCGATCAATGGAGAGCGATCGAAGTATGGACCTGCTGGCATCTGGAAGATTGGAATCCAATTGAAGTACTTATGGATGAGCTTGGCCCAATAGACGCCTATCGGATCAAGCACAAAGTAACCCCAAAGTCCGAAGAGGATCGATGGGAAAGCTGCCATCAAATCGATAACAGTCACAGCAAGTTTCTTCACTGCTTGTGGTGCATAGAAAGTTAAGAAGATCGATGCGCTCACAGCGATTGGAACACCAATCAACACTGCGATAGTTGCGCAGATCAAAGTACCGATCAACATCGCTGCGATTCCGAAGTGCGATGCCTTGAAATCTACGTGGCCATTAGCGCCAGTCGTTGCAGCCCACTTGCTGCCGGTGAAGAAGTGGATACCTTGAGCTTTAAGGGTGTTGTAGCCCTCGTAAGCAAGGAAGATCAGGATCAAGCCAAGGATGACGAGCGAAGATAATCCGCCACCAGTCACAACACCGCGGAAGATTCGATCCGAAAGACGTGGGGTGGTCGTGATCTCGCGCTTCTCTGGGAGGGCGATATTTGATTGCAGCGTTGATGAACTCACCTGCGGATCCTCCCCCTTGTTGACCGCCAGTATGCGTGCAATTGGTGAACGGAAGGTGAACGAGGGGTGAAGTTCAGCCCCGCAGGCCAGCCGCCTCGACCCTTCAAAAAATGCCCTACCCTTACCCATATATGAGTAATGATGCGCCTAATCTGATCTGGATCGACTGCGAAATGACAGGGCTAGATCTCAATAGAGATGTCTTGGTTGAAATCGCCGTCTTGGTCACCGACTCCCAGCTCAACGTCCTGGGCGAGGGCGTCGACCTCGTCATTCGGGCGACCGATGAGCAGTTGGCTGGCATGAACGACTTCGTCCGCCAGATGCATACCGATTCCGGCCTGATCACCGAGATCCCAGGCGGGGTCGAACTCGAGGATGCCCAGGCTCAGATCCTGGCCTA
>DAINQZ010000053.1:0-3264 GCA_036742235.1 Candidatus Nanopelagicaceae bacterium
GTGTGGCGGACGCAGTAGTTGCTCTGTGCGCCAGTAACAATAAGGTGTCCGACTTTCAGATCCTCAAGAACCTCTTCTAGGTCTGTCTCCTCAAAGGAGCTGCGCCAGAGTTTATGAATAATCCGCTCACCAGCGGCAGGCTTCAGTTCAGGGACGATCTGCCAGTACTCGCTATCGATCGGCATATCGTCTTCCGAATGCTGGACCCAGATGACCTGCAACCCTGCAGCACGAGCTCGATCAACCAAGCCGGCGATCTTTGCGACCACTGCATTGCGGTCCCTAGAGAAGTCGACAACGCCATTCTGGACATCGATGACGATCAGTGCCTTGTTAGGACGATCTTCATATGCGCTCATGTTCTCCCCTTTAGACAGTTATCTGAACTGAGTGCCATCCAGATGCACCATTCGGTGCAACATCGGCAACCGTTGGGGTCTGAACTTCACCCTTGGCATTGGTAGCGCGGCAAACGATGGTGTGACTTCCACTTACTGCATCCCATGGCAACCACCATTGGCGCCACGTTGTTCCAGATAATTGTGGGCCAAGGGTTGCGGGGAGCCATGGCCCGCCATCTATTTTCACTTCGACACTCTTAACACCAGAATTTGGTGCCCATGCAATCCCTGCAATATGTGTAGCGCCTTTATCTACAGTTGCACCATCAGCCGGAAGGTCAATACGCGACTCCATCTTGATCGGGCCTAATCGTGACCAACCACGAGAGATCCAATATCCTTCTTCAGCATCAAAGCGAGTTATCTCAATACTTGTCAGCCATTTCGTCGCCGATACATATCCATAGAGACCTGGAACGATAATCCGCGCCGGATAACCATGTCTTGGCGGTAACGGTGCGCCATTCATTCCAACAGCAATCATGGCATCGCGACCATCGAGATTGGCGAGTGGGAATCCAGCGGTGAAGTCATCTTCAGATCTGCTCAAAAGTTGATCGGCGCTCGCAAGTGGTCCAGCTTCCTTAATAAGATCATCAAGTCGACAGCCCAACCATCTAGCGTTACCAACAAGAAATCCACCGACAGGATTTGAGACGCAGGAGAGCGTGTCATCCAATTCAAAGAGTGGCCGCTTTAATAAATCTGAATATGTAAGTGTGATCGGGTTCTTCACCATTCCAGTAATCGTTAGTCGCCAAGAGCTGATATCGATAGATGGGATGCTGGTTGCAGTATCAATCTGAAAAAAATGATTGCTCGGCGTAATGAGCGGTGTTAGCCCTGGGATCGTCAGCGCCGGATCGGCAGGAAGCGGCGGAAGCGCCTTTGTAGGTAGTGGCAAGATGGTCTGCAACTTCTGGACAACTTTGGCGCCCTGTTTTTTAAAGAGCGTACCGCTTGCCAAAAGTGCAGCTCCGGCAACTCCTAACCCACCAGCCATCGCGAGGATTTGACGTCGCGACCTTCCTGATGGGGATCGCCCACTGGCGGCAGGAACCGACTTTGGATCAATCTCGGGGGCTTTTCCCTCATCTTCGGTCATGGTCTGAGGGTACTCCTCGGTTGGAAACCTTTACCTAAACGTTATTTTCGTTGCACCAGGCACTCAAGCAGTTTGCAGGTTCTTGCAGCCGAGCGTCAGGGGGCTCCTTGCAAGGGGTTCGCCTTTGCTCAAGAATAGCGATCACACCAGGGACTCCTGGACCCAGGATCAGCCCACTACCCCTTAAGGAATCAATCAATGTCAATGAACAAGAAGGCTTTCCGCGCGGTTCTCGCAGCGGCAGCAATTTCTGTTCTTGCTACAACGGTTGCAACCGTATCACCAGCTCAAGCTGCAGCTAATGCATGCGCAGGCGTCGGTACATACGCAAAGCAACCTGGCAAGACAGTTGAAATCATGAACTCAGTTATTGGTCAAGAGAATGCTCGCTACCAAGCAGCACTCATCGCTTTCCAGAACTGCACAGGAATCACAATTAACTGGAACGGTAACAACGACTTCGAATCACAACTCGGTGTACGCGTTGCAGGTGGAACAGCTCCTGATATCGCAATGATCCCACAGCCAGGTCTTCTCCAGAAGATGGTTGCAACCGGCAAGGTTGTAAAGGCTCCTGCACAGACATTGGCTAACGTCAATAAGTATTGGTCTGCAGGTTGGAAGGGCTACGGCACAGTTAACGGTGTCTTCTACGCTGCTCCAAACTCAGCAAACAACAAGTCACTCGTCTGGTACTCACCAGCACAGTTCAAGAAGTTCGGTTACACAGTCCCAACAACATGGGCACAGATGACTGCACTTTCAGACAAGATGGCTGCAAAGGGTCAGACACCATGGTGTGGCGGTCTCGGTTCAGGTACAGCAACTGGTTGGCCAGGAACTGACTGGCTCGAAGAGATTGTTCTTCGTACCCAGGGTGCTCAGGTCTACGCAGACTGGATCTCACACAAGGTTAAGTTCTCTGATCCAAAGATCATTGCAGCTTTCGACCAGCTCGCTGGCTGGATGAAGAATCCTAAGTACGTTGGCGATGTCAGCGCGATTGCAACAACAACATTCCAGGCAGCTGGTCTAGGTATTCCTACAGCTAAGTGCATGATGTTGCAGCAAGCTTCTTTCTACGCTTCACAGTACCCATCAACAGTTAAGGTCTCTTCAACTGGCGATGTATGGGCGTTCTACCTCCCAGGCATCAACCCAGCCGTTAAGACTCCAGTAGAAGGCGGCGGAGAGTTCTTCGCAGCATTCAACAGCAACCCTGCAACACAGGAAGTTCAGAACTACCTATCTTCACCACAGTGGGCAATTGCACGTATTGCCGCTGCAGGTCCTTCAGGTGGATGGCTCTCAGCTAACAACGGTGTTCCAGCTTCTGCTTACACAAATGGTCTCGATGCATTGTCAGCTAAGTACTTGTCTGACAAGAACTCAACCTTCGTGTTCGACGCATCTGATGCAATGCCTGCAGCTGTAGGTGCTGGTTCAGAGTGGACAGAGCTCACCAACTGGTTCACTGGCAAGTCAACAGCTGATGTTGCAGCTGCAATTGACGCGTCATGGCCAACTGCCTAATTACGAAAGTAGTTAGTAACCTGTTGTAAAAGGTTAAGAGGTATTGGCGGGGATTGAATTTCAATCTCCGCCAATTTCCTTTAGGATGTAAGAAGATTCTAAATATTTTGTTAGAGTGAATAGTGTTGGATAAAAAGTAAGAAGAGGAGTCATGGTTCATCTCTCGTTCTGGAGCAGCAACCTCCCCAAGATTGAACAGACGCTTGGCGCGATCGCCATCTTCTT
>DAINQZ010000053.1:3364-4940 GCA_036742235.1 Candidatus Nanopelagicaceae bacterium
CTCTGGATTTTGATCACGCCATTTGCAACAACTGCCCTTGGTCTCTTCCTGGCAATCATGCTCAACCGCATGAAGCGTGAATCACTGCCTAAATCCCTTCTCTTCATGCCAATGGCGATCTCTTTCGTGGGTGCATCGATTATTTGGCAGTTCGTCTATAACTTCGCTCCGCCAAGCCAGCCACAGACTGGCCTCTTGAGCGCTCTCGCGCGAACCCTTGGATTTACCCCTCCCAACTGGATCTTGGTTCAACCGCTCAACACCTTCCTTTTGATGGTCATCTTTGTCTGGGTTGAGACTGGTTTTGCAATGGTGATCCTCTCTGCCGCGATTAAGGGTGTTCCCGCTGACATCATGGAAGCTTCAGCGCTGGATGGCGCAACTGGTTGGAAACTCTTCAGATTAGTGACCTTCCCAATGGTTCGCTCAACATTTATCGTGGTCTTAGCAACCATGGTGGTGACATCACTCAAGCTCTTCGACATTGTGCGCACAGTTACCGGTGGCAACTTCAGCACCAGCGTTATTTCCAATGAGATGTACTCACAAATCTTTGTTCGCTTCGATAATGGCCGTGGATCAGCCCTCGCGGTGATTCTCTTCGTCATGGTAACGCCGATCCTCGCTTACAACATCCGAAATCTTCGTAAAGAAAGGTCGATTGCCTAATGAGCATCATGAGCAAGAAGACCCCAAAGATTGCAGATCACAACCCTGGTCGCAAGCTCTTTTCGAGCAAGTTTGCAGCAGCAGTTGTCTGGTCGATCACGATTCTTTGGACGATCCCTACTTTTGGACTCTTTGCGACATCGTTCCGACCAAAGAACGATGTATTCCTCACGGGTTGGTGGCAGATCTTCACTCACCCTCACTTCACCTTGAGCAATTATGATGCAGTGCTCTTCGGAAAAGGTGATGCAGGAAACGTGGGTGGTGTTCTTCCATACTTCCTAAACTCTCTTGCCATCACTCTGCCAGCAGTTATCTTCCCAGTTGTTATCGCCACCATGGCCGCATACTGCTTAGCCTGGATTCGATTCCGCGGAAGTGATGCACTTTTCTTTGGCATCTTTGCTTTGCAGATCGTTCCGATTCAGATGTCACTCATTCCATTGCTTCAGCTCTTTACCGGCGGCGCACATATCGGTCACTTCACTCTGATCCCAGCCCTTGGGATCGCTGGAAAATTAGCGGGAATCTGGCTACCTCACACTATGTTTGCGCTGCCATTAGCGATCTACCTTCTTCATAACTTCATCTCATCGCTTCCTCGCGACTTGATGGAGGCTGCTTACGTTGATGGTGCAAACCATTTCACCGTCTTCCGCCGGATTGTTCTTCCGCTCTCAATTCCAGCGATCGCAGCCTTCTCGATCTTCCAATTCCTCTGGGTATGGAACGATCTCCTTGTTGCTCTTACCTTCTCTGCTGGAACACAGACAATCTCACCAATCAACGCGAAGCTTGCTTCACTTGTTGGTCAATGGGGATCACACTGGGAGATTCTTACTGCTGGTGCCTTCATCACCATTGCGGTTCCACTCGTAGTCTTCTTCTCGCTCCAGCGTTACTTCGT
>DAINQZ010000054.1:0-4860 GCA_036742235.1 Candidatus Nanopelagicaceae bacterium
GACTGGGTTGAATTTGCCGATCCAGCTAACCCACAAGAGATCTTCAAATGCGATCTCACCTGGTTGACCTCGTACTTCACCTGTATTTACGGTGCTGGCTGCTGTGGCATTGATGCCGACAAGCCGGATGCTGGTTGCTGTTCAGATGGTGCGTACTACTCTGATGAAGCAGATGAAGCTCGCACGCTAAAGATTGCAGAGCGCCTCACACCAGATATGTGGCAGTTCTACGACGAGGCACATTCGAAGATGAAGGGCAGCAAGCTCAACATCTCTGAAGTTGGCTTCGATAAGGATCGCAAGACCCGTATGGTTGATAACAGTTGTATCTTCCTCAATCGCGTTGGCCATGAAGCACCGGGATATACCGGCACCTTCGGTTGCGTCTTGCACCACTTGGCTCTTAAAGAGGGCGTTCACTTTGTTGAGACGAAGCCCGATGTCTGTTGGCAGCTTCCGATCCGTCGTTCATTTGAGAACCGTGAAGTCGGCGATCAGACAGTTTCGATCATTGTTATCGGAGAGTATGAGCGCAAGGCCTGGGGCGATGGCGGCGAAGATTTCGATTGGTACTGCACCGGCAATACCGATGCACATGTCGGCCGCGAACCGGTTTATAAGTCGAACAAAGTTGAATTAGAAACCCTTATGGGTCCAGCAGGCTACGCCGAATTAGCGAAGTACTGCGATGCTCGCGTTGAGGCTATCCGCCTCACACAGGCAGATGTTGAGAAGCGTTCACTCCCGCTCTTCATCATCCACCCAGCCACAGTCACTGCGGGTAAATAATCTCCACGCTGCCCAAGCGCTAGTCAGTGCTGGGGATTAGGCTACGTGCGTGGCCAAAAGTTCAGCTCCTGCGAAAGACCCATTCCGCTGCACCGAATGTGGGTGGACCAGCACGAAGTGGGTTGGTCGCTGCGGTGAGTGTCAGGCTTGGGGCAGCGTTGAAGAAGTCGCAGCGCCAAAGAAACTCTCATTAGTTGCCGGCACTGTTACAACCGCTGCAACTCCTATCGGAGATGTCAGTCTTGAAAGGGCGAAGGCCCGCACAAGTGGCGTATCTGAATTAGATCGCGTTCTCGGCGGAGGATTAGTACCAGGTGCAGCAATTTTGCTTGCCGGCGAACCAGGCGTTGGTAAGTCAACACTTCTCCTTTCTGTCGCTGCCGAGAGTGCACGTCAGAAGATCACATCTTTATATATCAGCGGTGAAGAGTCGGCATCACAAGTCAGACTTCGCGCTGAGCGACTCAATGCGATTGATCCAAATCTCTGGCTTGCAGCAGAGACAGAGCTAGGTGCGGTCATCGCACACATTGATCAGGTACAACCACAACTTCTCATCATCGACTCAATCCAGACGATTGCATCTGCTGCCGTAGATGGCGCACCTGGTGGAGTCACTCAAGTTCGCGAGATTGCCGGTGCGCTAATCCGCATCGCTAAAGAGCGAAACATCACCGTTGTTCTTGTTGGGCATGTGACTAAGGATGGATCGATCGCTGGTCCTCGTTTACTCGAGCACTTGGTCGACGTTGTTCTCAACTTTGAAGGTGAACGCCATTCACGTCTACGTTTGATTCGCGCCATGAAGAATCGCTTTGGCGCGTCCGATGAAGTTGGCTGCTTTGATATGACGGAAAACGGCATCGAATCACTCATTGATCCAACCGGTCTCTTCACTACTCGCCATACCGAACCTGTCCCCGGAACTTGCGTCACTGTTGCTCTCGAAGGTCGCAGACCTCTTCTTGCTGAGATCCAATCACTCGTAGGTCTGCCTGTTGCAGAAGGTCGCGACTACGGCAACTCTCGCCGAGTCACATCAGGGCTCGATAACCCGCGTACTGCAATGACTTTAGCTGTTCTCGAACTCCGCGCGAATATCCGCCTCTCTGGCCGCGATGTCTATGTCGCGACAGTGGGCGGTATGAAGATGAATGAGCCATCTGCTGATCTAGCGGTTGCACTCTCAGTCGCATCCGCTGCTAAGGGCCTTGCACTTCCTTCAGATTTAGTTGCGATCGGTGAAGTCGGCTTAGCTGGTGAGATCCGCAAGGTCACTGGTGCTCAGCAGCGCATCGCTGAAGCAGCACGTCTTGGCTTTAAGCGGGCGATGGTTCCAGTTGGGTCTGAGATTAAGGTGCCAGGAATTGAAGTCATGGAAGTTGCACGGCTCGAACAAGCGATCGCACGCGTCAAGATCGGGTAATGAAGCCCGAACCTATTCTCGATTGGTTCGAGAAGAATAAGCGCGATCTTCCTTGGCGCAATACGACCCCATGGGGCGTGATGATCTCCGAGTTCATGTTGCAGCAGACCCCAGTTAAGCGAGTATTACCAAAGTGGCACGAGTGGATCGAACGCTGGCCTACTCCGGCCGATCTTGCGGCGAGTAAGCGATCTGATGCGATCACAGCATGGGGCAGGCTTGGTTATCCGCGGCGTGCGACCAGACTCTATGAATCTGCAGGAATCATCGCCACAAAGTTTGATAATGAAGTGCCTCGTTCGATTGAGGATCTACGGACTCTGCCAGGCGTTGGTGAATACACCGCAGCGGCAATCGCCTCCTTTGCCTACAACGAGAGTGCATTGGTGATGGATATCAATATCCGTCGCTTCTTTGCCCGATCGATTGATGGCGTTGAATCCCCTACCCAGGCGCCATCCCAAGTTGAACGAAAGATTCGCGCAGAGTTGATTCCGAATAACGGAGCGCTGTGGGCTGCCGCCACGATGGAGCTTGGCGCATTGGTCTGCACTGCTCGGACACCGGCCTGTAATGAGTGCCCAGTAATACTTTCGTGCGCTTGGCGAAAGGCTGGCTATCCCAAAAGCGATCTAGCAAAGCGGACCCAATCCTGGACTGGCACCGATCGTCAATGTCGCGGTGTCATCGTCCAACACCTGCGTGAAGAGAAGAGCGCAACTAAATCAGCGCTTATGAAACTCTGGAGTGATAGCGATCAAGCAGAACGGGCCCTTAAAAGCCTGATTGCCGACCACCTCATTGAGGCGACCGGCAGATCAAGTTTTAAATTAGCTGATTAAGCAGATTTATTCAGTTGGTGCCGATGCAGTAGTGAGATCACCAGGTGAATCGGGCATCGTTGCCTTTGGAACACCGCGGAATGTGAATGTCGCTGTTGGGCCTTCACCTTCGACATCGACCAATGTGATCTCCCCTGGCTTTACATCACCAAAGAGGATCTTCTCAGAGAGAATATCTTCGATCTCGCGTTGGATCGTACGACGCAGCGGACGTGCACCAAGGAGCGGATCGTAACCACGCGCTGCAAGAAGTGACTTCGCTGCAGATGTAAGTTCGATGGTCATATCCTTCGCGCGCAGGCGCTCGTCGAGATTTGCGATCATGAGATCGACGATCTGAATGATGTCGCTCTCTGACAACTGGTGGAAGACGACGATATCGTCGATACGGTTCAAGAACTCTGGACGGAAGTGGCTCTTCAATTCATCAGAGACCTTCGCCTTCATGCGCTCGTAATTGCCGAGTACATCTGATGAGTTGTGGAAACCAAGACCAAGGGTCTTCGAGATATCGCGAGTTCCAAGGTTCGTTGTCATGATGATGACAGTATTCTTGAAATCAACGGTGCGACCTTGCGCATCGGTGAGGCGACCATCTTCGAGTACCTGAAGCAGGGTGTTGAAGATATCTGGGTGGGCCTTCTCGATCTCATCGAAGAGAACCACTGAGAATGGCTTGCGACGCACCTTTTCGGTGAGCTGTCCGCCCTCGTCGTAACCGACGAAGCCTGGAGGAGCACCGAAGAGACGTGAAGCGGTGTGCTTCTCGGAGTACTCAGACATATCGAGTTGGATCAACGCGTCTGAATCACCGAAGAGAAATTCAGCGAGTGTGCGTGAGAGTTCGGTCTTTCCAACACCGGAAGGACCTGCGAAGATGAATGAACCACCAGGACGCTTTGGATCCTTGAGACCTGCGCGAGTACGGCGGATCGCTTGTGAGAGCGCCTTGATCGCTTGATCTTGTCCGATAACGCGGCGGTGCAATTCATCTTCCATACGAAGTAGACGTGCAGTCTCTTCTTCAGTGAGTTTGAAGACTGGGATACCGGTTGAGTTCGAGAGAACTTCGGCAATCAACTCTTCATCAACTTCAGCGACCTGATCGAGATCTCCGGCTTTCCAGGTCTTCTCGCGTTCAGCGCGTTCAGCGATGAGGTTCTTTTCATCATCACGAAGTGAGGCGGCCTTCTCGAAATCTTGGCCATCGATCGCAGATTCCTTCGCCTTGCGAGCATCAGCAATCTTGACGTCGAACTCCTTGAGTTCGGCTGGGGCAGTCATACGACGAATGCGAAGACGTGATCCTGCTTCATCAATGAGGTCGATCGCCTTATCTGGCAAGAAGCGATCTGAGATATAACGATCAGCGAGAGTTGCAGCTGCAACGAGTGCGCCATCAGAGATCGAAACCTTGTGATGTGACTCGTAACGATCGCGAAGACCCTTCAAGATCTCAATCGTGTGAGTAACTGATGGTTCGGCAACCTGGATTGGTTGGAAGCGGCGTTCTAGCGCTGCATCCTTCTCA
The DNA here is from genome assembly GCA_036742235.1 of Candidatus Nanopelagicaceae bacterium. Lineage (GTDB taxonomy): Bacteria > Actinomycetota > Actinomycetes > Nanopelagicales > Nanopelagicaceae > PALSA-747. The sequence goes on from DAINQZ010000054.1 coordinate 4,589, forward strand.
AAGTGCTTGCGGTACTCATCAAGAGTTGTTGCGCCAATTGTCTGGAGCTCGCCACGGGCAAGCATTGGCTTGAGGATGCTGGCAGCGTCAATTGCGCCTTCTGCAGCACCTGCGCCGACGAGAGTGTGGATCTCATCGATAAAGAGGACGATATCTCCGCGTGTGCGGATCTCTTTCAAGACCTTCTTGAGGCGTTCTTCAAAGTCACCACGGTAACGAGAACCGGCTACGAGTGCGCCAAGGTCGAGTGAGTAGAGCTGCTTATCGCGAAG
>DAINQZ010000055.1:0-4829 GCA_036742235.1 Candidatus Nanopelagicaceae bacterium
AGATCCTTTACGCGACCGCCACGTACAAGAACAATGGAGTGCTCTTGCAAGTTGTGACCTTCGCCAGGAATGTATGCAGTGATTTCCATGCCACTTGTAAGACGTACACGTGCAACTTTACGAAGCGCAGAGTTCGGCTTCTTAGGTGTTGTTGTGTAAACACGAGTACAGACACCGCGACGTTGTGGACTTCCCTTAAGAGCAGGAGTCGTCGTCTTCGTTGTCTTTTCGGCGCGGCCCTTACGAACCAGCTGCTGAATAGTTGGCACTACATTCTCCATTCGTTACTGCCTTTTAGTAATTTCTACGCTTACACTTCCCACCCACGAGGTCGGGCGTGTCGGACGTAAAAACGGCAGAGGAGAAAGGTACCTAAGACCTCTCGGAAAGTAAAAACGGGGTTCCGTTCCCCCAATACTCCTCGCCCCGTCCTGCCTTCCAGCGACACGCCGAAGGTAAATTTCGAGAATCTGGGTCGCTTTTTTCGCCCATCTGGGCGATGGTTGATACATGAACGAGCTCTTGGAGACCCCTGACAGGCCCAAAATGGGGGCTCTGCCGCCTAAATTGCGCGGAATCATCCATCTGGTCATGTCTCCCCTGAGCCTGGTCGCAGGCCTCACCCTGATCACGGTCGCCGACCGCCTCAAGGGCCGGGTCACGCTGGGGATCTTCACTCTGACCGCCGTCATCCTCTTCACCTGCAGCGCCCTCTACCACCGGGTGGGCTGGAGCGCCCGAAATAAGGCGATTTGGCGCCGGATCGACCATGCCAATATCCCGATCCTGATCGCGGGTACCTACACCCCCTTCGCTGTCTTCCTGTTGAATCGCCATCAAGCGACGATTCTGCTCGCACTCGTTTGGGGCGGAGCAATCTTTACTGCCGTAATTCGGGTTCTCTGGATTACTGCACCGCGATGGTTGTACGTACCGCTCTATATCGCTCTGGGTTGGGCTGCAGTCATTTATCTTCCTGAGTTCTACAAGAAGGGTGGGGTTGCAGTCTTTACTCTTATTCTTGTTGGTGGACTCTGCTATTCAAGTGGAGGATTAATTTATGCAATCAAGAAGCCAAACTTCTCATTCCGTTGGTTTGGATTCCACGAACTCTTTCACGCACTCACTGCCGCAGCATTTATCTGCCAGTTCGTTGCAGCTGGCTTAGTGGTCTTCACAACTCGCTAAAACTCTTTTACAATGTATGAGTCGAAAAGTAAAGATGGCAAGGAGATCTGATGCGGTTCTTTAAGCGACGTCGAGTGACTCCCCTCGATCAGGAAGAATTAATCCGCGAAAAGCGTGAACGTGCTGAGAGTGCCCGAAATCCGATGGGTGATCCAAGCAGTGATGTCTATGGAGATGGCAGCTTTGTTAACAATGTTTCTCGAGCTCAGTTCACAGTTGGAGAAGATGGAATTGAGTCAATCATTGCTCGCAGAGCTTTCGAGCCACGACAAGGTCAATCACAAGCAGACAGAGAAGCGCTGTAGTATCAATTCACGTAGACAAATATTTTTAACTTGAAAGCAAAAGGGCCCCATCCGAAGATGAGGCCCTTTCTTATAACTTCTTTTAGCGTACTTCGAGATCATCCAAGCGAACTGCTTCGCCGGATCCTTGTATCTCAAATGGTGTGAAGTCATACTCGTCATAAGCTGCGTAAACCGCTGCTTTTGCCTCTTCTGTTGGTTCAACGCGAACATTGCGATAACGAGCAAGTCCGGTACCAGCAGGGATGAGCTTTCCGATGATGACGTTCTCTTTAAGACCAAGAAGTGGATCGCTCTTCTCAGAGAGTGCAGCATCCGTAAGGACCTTGGTGGTCTCTTGGAATGATGCAGCCGATAGCCATGACTCAGTTGCAAGTGATGCCTTGGTGATACCCATAAGTTCTGGGCGACCTGATGCAGCCTTGCCACCTGATGTGACGACGCGACGGTTCTCTGTTTCGAAGAAGCCACGCTCTACGAGAGCACCTGGAAGAATCTCGGTATCGCCTGGTTCAAGCACAGTGATGCGCTTCAACATCTGACGAACGATGATCTCAATGTGCTTATCGTGGATCGATACACCCTGCGAGCGGTATACCTCTTGGATCTCGTTGACCAAGTGAATCTGGGTCTGGCGAGGTCCGAGGATACGCAATACCTGCTTTGGATCGATCGCTCCAACAACGAGCTTCTGACCGACAGAAACGCGGGCGCCATCTTCTACGAGGAGCTTCTGACGACGAGTGATTGGGTATGCGACTGGTTCTCCGCCATCTTCTGGAGTGACGACAATCTTCTTACCCTTGGCATCTTCGATGAAGCTGATAACGCCAGCAGCCTCTGCGATTGGCGCAACACCCTTAGGGGTACGTGCCTCGAAGAGCTCGACGATACGTGGAAGACCGTGCGTGATGTCATCACCAGCCACACCACCGGTGTGGAAGGTACGCATTGTGAGCTGGGTTCCAGGCTCACCAATGGACTGGGCTGCGATGATACCGACAGCTTCGCCGACATCGACGAGCTTGCCTGATGCCATTGAGCGGCCGTAACACATGGCGCACTGGCCGACCTTTGAATCACAGGTGAGGACTGAGCGGATCTTCACTTCAGCTACACCGGCAGCGACCAAGAGGTCGATGTTGGCATCGCCAAGATCTGTTCCTGCAGGCAAGACAACCTTGCCCTTTGACTCAACATCTTCAGCCAAGTTACGACCAAAGAGTCCAGTCTCAACGTGCTCATCGCGAACGAGTTCGCCCTGAGCATTAGTTGCTGCAATCTTCAATGTGAGACCGCGATCAGTTCCGCAATCTTCTTCACGGATGATGACATCCTGAGCAACGTCGCAGAGACGACGGGTCAAGTAACCCGAGTCAGCGGTACGAAGCGCGGTATCAGCAAGACCCTTACGGGCACCGTGTGTAGAGATGAAGTACTCAAGTACAGACAAACCTTCACGGAAGTTTGCCTTGATTGGACGAGGAATAATTTCACCCTTTGGGTTAGCTACCAGTCCACGCATACCTGCGATCTGACGGATCTGCATCATGTTTCCACGAGCACCAGAGAAGACCATCATCCATACAGGATTGGTCTTAGGGAAGTTCTCTTCCATCTCTTTACCGACTTCAGCAGTTGCCTGAGTCCAGATCTCGATCAATTCCTGACGACGCTCGTCATCAGTGATCAGACCCTTCTCATACTGTGACTGAACCTTTGCTGCCTTATCTTCATAACCAGCAAGGATCTGTGGCTTGCGAGCAGGTGTCACAACGTCTTCAAGACCAATTGTGATTCCGGCACGTGTTGCCCAGTAGAAACCAAGTGACTTAAGCGCATCGAGTGTCTGTGCAACGACAACCTTTGGGCACTTTTCAGCGAGTGAGTTCACAAGCTTTCCGAGTTCCTTCTTGGTGACGTCGTAGTCGACGAAATCGATCTCTGCTGGAAGGACCTCATTGAAGAGGGCGCGACCGAGAGTTGATTCAAGGACAGATCCTGCTCCGGTGCGAATCTTGATCTTCGCCTGGAGCGAGAGAGAGCCTTGTTCAAATGCCATAAGTGACTCTGCGACCGAACCGAATGCGCGACCTTCGCCAACTTGGTTTTCACGGAGCGAGGTCAAGAAGTAGAGACCAAGGACCATATCCTGAGTTGGAGATGTGATCGGACGACCCGATGCAGGCGAGAGGATGTTGTTGCTCGAGAGCATGAGAACACGAGCTTCTGCTTGTGCTTCCGCTGAAAGAGGCAAGTGAACAGCCATCTGGTCACCGTCGAAGTCAGCGTTAAACGCTGTACATACGAGTGGGTGGATCTGAATAGCCTTACCTTCAACCAACTGTGGTTCGAAGGCCTGGATACCCAAGCGGTGCAGAGTTGGTGCGCGGTTCAGCAGTACTGGGTGTTCTGCAATAACTTCTTCTAGAACATCCCACACAACTGGACGAGCACGTTCAACCATACGCTTTGCAGACTTGATGTTCTGGGCGTGGTTCAAATCGACCAAGCGCTTCATTACAAATGGCTTGAAGAGTTCAAGTGCCATCTGCTTTGGAAGTCCGCACTGGTGCAACTTCAACTGTGGTCCAACGACGATTACAGAACGGCCAGAGTAGTCAACGCGCTTTCCGAGGAGGTTCTGACGGAAGCGGCCTTGCTTACCCTTCAACATATCTGAAAGGGACTTCAGTGGACGGTTTCCTGGGCCAGTTACTGGGCGACCACGACGACCGTTATCGAAGAGTGAGTCAACAGCTTCTTGAAGCATGCGCTTCTCGTTGTTGACGATGATCTCTGGAGCACCAAGATCAGCAAGACGCTTTAAACGGTTGTTACGGTTGATGACTCGGCGATAGAGATCGTTGAGATCTGAAGTCGCGAATCGTCCGCCATCCAACTGAACCATTGGGCGTAGATCTGGTGGAATAACAGGGACAGCATCGAGAACCATGGAAGCTGGCTTGTTGCTGGTGTTAAGGAATGAAGAGACGACCTTGAGACGCTTGATAGCGCGGGTCTTCTTCTGGCCCTTACCTGTCTGTGAAAGTTCGTTGAGGAGAACGAATTCGGCTTGGAGATCGAAGGTCTCAAGGCGTGCCTTAATGGCAGATGCACCCATTGAACCCTCGAAGTAGACGCCATAACGATCGCGCATCTCGCGGTACAAGCCTTCATCGCCTTCGAGGTCTTGGACCTTGAGGTTCTTAAAGCGAGACCAGACAGCATCGAGACGATCGAGTTCGCGTTGTGCACGGTCACGAGTTGCCTTGAGCTCACGCTCTGCAGATTCGCGGACCTTGCGCTTTACATCGGCCTTCTCGCCGGCAGCTT
>DAINQZ010000056.1:0-4780 GCA_036742235.1 Candidatus Nanopelagicaceae bacterium
CCGCGATCTCCCTCGTACCAGCGCTTGCTCGCTGCATCGCGACCAACGATGGAAAGTACGCGAGCGCGTCCTAATCCAAATTCGAAGAGTTGAGCAGGATCGAGCTCTTCATCTCCTGGAAGTGCTGCATAACCAGGAACAAGTCGCTCATCATCTGCTGATGTAGGAATGATGTCGCCAACGCCAACATCGCCAGGTTGGATGCGATCCTTGTAAGGAACCCATTCTGGTGCGATCAATGATTCTGATCCTGGAAGAAGAACAACGTCGCAGATTGTGGTTGGGGCTTGATCATCAACCTTTGCAACAGTTACTGCCCAACGCCACCCGTGATAACCAGGAAGTGATGCCTCATAGAGGTAGGTTGCAATACGATCATCAGTATCAATCGAGACGAGATCCCCGACGAAGGCGCCATTGTTGGCGTCTTCAATCGCAGCAGCGCGAGCTTGCTCGCCTGCTCCGAAGAGATCTTTGATCTTTGCCATGAGAGAACCTTACTGCAATAAAAAAGCCCCCGATTTCTCGGGGGCTTAATGCGTGATAAGAGACTAGAAGTCCATATCTCCCCCGCCAGCAGGAGCTTGCTGCCCCTTAGGCTCAGGCTTGTCAGTGATGACCGCCTCTGTTGTAAGGAACAGTGCAGCGATCGATGCCGCATTCTGCAACGCAGAACGAGTTACCTTCGCCGGATCGATGATCCCAGACTTGATCATGTCAACGTATTCACCAGTTGCGGCGTTGAGACCGAAACCTGCCTCAAGATGACGGACCTTTTCAACAACAACTCCGCCTTCAAGGCCAGCGTTGATTGAGATCTGCTTCAATGGCGCTTCGATTGCGAATTCAACGATACGAGCGCCAGTTGCTTCATCACCTGTAAGTGTGAGCTTTGCGAGCGCCTTACCTGCCTGAAGTAGCGCTACGCCACCACCGGCAACGATGCCCTCTTCAACTGCAGCCTTCGCATTGCGAACAGCATCTTCAATACGGTGCTTGCGCTCCTTGAGTTCTACCTCTGTCGCAGCTCCTGCCTTGATAACAGCTACGCCGCCAGCAAGCTTCGCCAAGCGCTCTTGTAGCTTCTCGCGATCGTAATCGGAATCGCTCTTCTCAATCTCAGCGCGAATCTGGTTGACGCGACCCTTGATCTGCTCTGCATCGCCAGAACCTTCAACGATGGTTGTCTCTTCCTTTGCCACGACGACCTTGCGGGCGCGGCCAAGCAGTGACATATCTGCAGAATCAAGCTTGAGGCCGACCTCTTCAGAGATGACCGTTGCTCCGGTAAGGATCGCAATATCTTGGAGCATCGCCTTGCGACGATCACCAAAGCCTGGCGCCTTTACAGCAACTGACTTAAATGTTCCGCGAATCTTGTTTACAACGAGAGTTGCAAGTGCTTCGCCTTCAACATCTTCAGCCAAGATCAAGAGTGGCTTACCTGACTGCATAACCTTCTCAAGGATTGGGAGAAGATCTTTGATATTGCCGATCTTTGAATTTGCAATGAGGATGTAAGGATCTTCAAGAACTGCTTCCATGCGATCTGAATCAGTGGTGAAGTAAGGGGAGATATAACCTTTATCAAAGCGCATACCTTCTGTGAGCTCGAGCTCGAGTCCAAAGGTATTGCTCTCTTCGACAGTGATCACGCCTTCTTTGCCGACCTTATCCATCGCTTCAGCGATCATCTCGCCGATAGTGACATCAGCTGCTGAGATTGATGCGGTTGCTGCAATCTGTTCCTTCGTCTCAACTGGCTTCGCCATTGCAGAGAGTTCGGCAGAGATTGCATCGACAGCCTTCTCAATACCGCGCTTGATCGCCATTGGGTTAGATCCAGCCGCTACGTTGCGAAGTCCTTCGCGGACGAGTGCTTGTGCTAAAACTGTTGCAGTGGTGGTTCCATCGCCAGCTACGTCGTCAGTCTTCTTTGCGACTTCCTTAACGAGCTCTGCGCCAATCTTCTCCCATGGGTCATCGAGTTCGATCTCTTTAGCGATCGAGACACCATCGTTAGTGATTGTTGGGGCGCCCCACTTCTTCTCGAGGACAACGTTGCGACCGCGGGGTCCAAGGGTGACCTTGACCGCATCTGCGAGAGCGTTCATGCCACGCTCTAGGCCGCGACGGGCCTCTTCACTGAAGGCAATCATCTTTGCCATTGATATCTCCTCTAATAATCGGATCTTTGGTTCTAGCTTCACCCTGCTGAGCCGGAATTATCACTCGGCCACCGAGAGTGCTAAAGCCAAATCTAGTCCAAGGTGCCAAGGCCCTCAAATCGTGGCGACGCAGCCGACTCCAAAGTGGCCTAGCCCGCCAAATCTGGACTATTTCCCCTCCCCGAGCCTAGAGTTGGGCTACTCAGAGGGAACCCTCTGACCTTCATCCAACGGACCGTCGGGCACGTACCTGCCCGGAGAAGGAGTGATTGCCCATGGCATCAGTCGTATTCGAAAATGCATCACGCATCTACCCAGGCACAACTAAGCCGGCTGTAGATAAATTAAATCTCACCGTCAATGATGGTGAATTCCTCGTCCTCGTCGGCCCATCAGGCTGCGGAAAGTCAACATCACTTCGTATGTTGGCAGGACTTGAGGAAGTCGACGGCGGATCTATCCGTATCGGCGATCGCGACGTAACAAACGTTGCTCCAAAGGATCGCGATATTGCGATGGTCTTCCAGTCATATGCTCTCTATCCACATATGTCAGTTGCAGAGAATATGGGCTTCGCGCTCAAGATCGCTGGCGTAGATAAGGAAGAGCGTGATCGCCGAGTTCTCGAGGCAGCAAAGCTCCTCGACCTCGAGCCATACCTCGATCGTAAGCCAAAGGCACTCTCTGGCGGACAGCGCCAGCGCGTTGCGATGGGTCGCGCAATTGTTCGCGAACCACAAGTCTTCTTAATGGATGAACCACTCTCAAACCTCGATGCGAAGTTGCGTGTAGCTACACGTACCCAGATTGCAGCGCTTCAGCGCCGTCTCGGTATCACAACTGTCTACGTAACTCACGATCAGGTTGAAGCGATGACTATGGGAGATCGCGTAGCGGTCCTCAAGGATGGTCTCCTCCAGCAGGTTGATACTCCTCGCAATCTCTACGATAACCCTGCCAATGCATTCGTTGCGGGCTTCATTGGCTCACCTGCGATGAACCTCCTCAGCGTCAACGTTGCAGATGGTCAAGCACATGTTGGTGGCTTCAAGTTTGCAGTTCCAGCATCAGCTGGCGCAACTGTCACCGTCGGTGTTCGCCCAGAAGCATTTACCCCTGCAACATCTGGCTTCAAGGTTCTCGTTGAAGTAGTTGAAGAGCTCGGTTCAGATGCATTCGTCTACGGAAAGCCGGTAGATAGCGATGTGAAATTCGCTCAAGATGGCGATGAAGGCGCACAGGTTATTGTTCGCTGGGATCCAAAGAACCCACCAAAGCCAGGCGAGACCATCACTGTTGATGCAAATCCATCAGCGATTCACCTCTTCGATTCAACAACCGGAGAGCGCATTAAGAAGTAATTCAGCAAAGCTTTAAAGAAAAACCCCGCACCTTCTGGTGCGGGGTTTTTTCATGCCTTTAGTAATTAGGAGTAATTAAGCGAGCGCCTTCTGGAGGTTCTCATCGATGGCATCCAAGAATGCTTGGGTGTTGAGGTATGGCGCATCAGGTGAGATAAGAAGAGCTAGATCCTTGGTCATCTTTCCTGATTCAACTGTCTTTACGCAGACATCTTCAAGTGTCTTCGCAAATGCAGCGAGTTCTGCATTGTTATCAAGCTTTGCGCGGTGCGAAAGACCCTGAGTCCAAGCGAAGATGGATGCAATTGGATTAGTCGAGGTCTCTTTGCCCTTCTGATGTTCGCGGTAATGACGTGTCACTGTTCCGTGAGCAGCTTCAGATTCAACGACCTTGCCATCTGGAGTCATCAAGACTGATGTCATCAGGCCGAGTGAGCCATAACCCTGTGCGACGGTATCTGACTGCACATCGCCGTCGTAGTTCTTACAAGCCCAGACATAGCCACCCTCCATGCGCAATGACATAGCGACCATGTCATCGATGAGGCGGTGTTCATACCAAATACCAAGCTTCTCAAACTCTGCCTTGAACTCGGCTTCATAGATCTCTTGGAAGATATCCTTGAATCGACCATCGTATGCCTTCAAGATGGTGTTCTTTGTTGAGAGATAGACCGGGTACTTGCGCTTGATGCCGTAGTTCAGAGATGCGCGAGCAAAGTCACGGATGGAATCATCCAAGTTGTACATCGCCATCGCAACGCCAGAACCTGGGAAGTCGAAGACTGTGTACTCGAGTGGTTCTGATCCATCTTCAGGGACAAAGGTCATGGTGAGCTTTCCAGCGCCAGGAACTTTAAAGTCAGTTGCACGGTACTGGTCACCAAATGCGTGACGGCCGATAACGATTGGCTGGGTCCAATGTGGGACCAGGCGTGGAACATTGGAGATGATGATCGGTTCGCGGAAGATCACGCCACCCAGGATGTTGCGGATAGTTCCGTTTGGTGACTTCCACATCTTCTTAAGGCCGAACTCTTCAACGCGAGCCTCGTCAGGTGTGATCGTTGCGCACTTGATACCAACGCCATGCTTCTGAATCGCCTTGGCGGCATCGATTGTGATCTGATCATCGGTCTCATCGCGCTTTTCGATACCGAGGTCGTAGTACTCAAGATTGACATCGAGATAAGGCAGGATCAACTTATCTTTGATGAACTGCCAGATGATGCGAGTCATCTCATCGCCATC
>DAINQZ010000057.1:0-4609 GCA_036742235.1 Candidatus Nanopelagicaceae bacterium
GCTTGAAAAAGGTAGTTAAGAGATCAGCGCACTCAGCTTCCATGATCCCTGAAATTACTTCTACCTGGTGAATGGCGCGGGGATCACGCAAGATATCCCAGACCGATCCGACTGCTCCGGCCTTCTCATCCCATGCCCCAAAGACCAAAGTTTTAATCCGTGATTGAGCGATCGCACCAGCACACATTGCGCATGGTTCTAAGGTAACAACGAGAGTGTGGTGATCGAGCCGCCATGTGCCAGCCTTCAGTGCAGCTTCACGTATAGCAATAACTTCTGCATGCGCAGTTGGATCGCAATCACGTTCACGCAGATTATGTCCGACACCGACTAATTGACCCTCGGCGTTAAATACAACTGCACCTACCGGAACATCACCACCTGCTGTTGCGGACTCTGCAACTTCAAGGGCTTCAAGCATCGCCTTCTTGTAATCAATCATAAAGTTCATCGAACTGCGGACCGAAACCTAAACGATGCGCGATTGCAGAGATCGCTTCATCAGGGAATAGATCGGGATCAGATGCAAGTGCTTCGATCTCCATGACATTCATGCCGAGATCAACGAGTAGATCGATATCGCCCCCTGGTTGCGACTCATCATCTTCTTCAGGGAAAGGTAGATCTAAGACATCGACGAGATCTGCGGCCAAATCATTTTCGAGCGCAAAGGTCACATCGCTGATCATCATCTGAAGGGATGTGCCAAGTGCGCGGGCGACGATAAAGAAATCTTCATCGATCGAGATCAAAGCAACTGCGCCACCATTTGTGCGCTGGCCCTTGAGGCGATCAATAACCTCGGTCAGGTCATCGGTAGCGAGCTCGGCGACCGACCAGCGGCCATCTTCGTGCCATGCAACCACACCAATGTCGTCAGCCATGTGCTCATAGTAGGCTCTGAATATGAAGATTCACATAGCCGCGCACCCTCTGATTAGCCACAAGCTCACAGTTCTTCGCGATCAGAATACAAAGTCGCCGACCTTCCGCCAGTTAACCGAGGAGATCGTCACCTTGCTCGCCTATGAAGCGACGCGCGACATCAATACTGTGCCGGCAACTGTGATGACTCCAGTCGCACTCTACGAAGGCGCCGAACTCGCGCAGCCTCGCCCTGTTGTCGTTCCAATCCTCCGCGCTGGTCTTGGAATGTTAGAAGGCATGACTCGACTTATTCCTACCGCTGAGGTCGGCTTCCTTGGAATGGTTCGTGACCATGTCACGCTCCAAGCATCTACCTATGCCAACCGCTTGCCTGAAAGCCTTGTGGGTCGCCAGTGCTACATCCTCGATCCGATGCTCGCCACAGGTGGCACTTTGATCGCAGCGATCGAATACCTCTTCGAACGTGGCGCTACTGAAGTAATTGCGATCACAATCTTGAGCGCACCTGAAGGTATCGCCGCAGTAGAAGCGGCTTTTGCGCATAAAGATCTCAACATCACATTGGTTACTGGCGCAGTTGATACTAAACTCAATGAGCACGGTTACATCGTCCCAGGACTTGGTGACGCAGGAGATCGCTTATACGGAGTTGTATAAATGTCATCAACGAGCCCTGGCTACGGAATTACTATCCGAGTCGAAGGTCCTCCTTCGGCGCAACCAGTTGCAGAAGTAACAAATGCCATCATCGCGGCCGGTGCCAGCATTACCGCACTCGACGTTGTTGAATCTCATCTAGATCGCGTCGTCATCGACGTTACCTGCGATGCTATTGATGCCGAACATGCCGAAGCCATTAGTGCAGCAATCTCATTACGCCCAGATTTAACGGTTCGCAAAGTCTCAGACCGAACCTTCCTCTTGCACCTTGGTGGCAAGATTGAGATTCAATCGAAGGTACCGCTCAAGACTCGTGATGATCTCTCTCGCGCCTACACTCCAGGTGTTGCCCGTATCAGCCAAGCGATTGCTAATGACCCATCTGATGCTCGTCGCCTCACCATCAAGCGCAATACGGTCGCTGTGGTTACTGATGGATCAGCCGTTCTGGGCCTAGGAAATATTGGTCCTGCCGCCGCTCTTCCCGTGATGGAAGGTAAAGCTGCGCTCTTTAAGCGTTTTGCCGATGTCGATGCCTGGCCAGTCTGCCTTGATACGCAAGATGTCGATGAGATCGTTCGCACGGTTCAGATCATCGCGCCGGTCTATGGTGGTATCAACCTTGAAGATATCTCTGCACCACGTTGCTTTGAGATCGAAGCACGCCTACGTGATCTCCTTGATATTCCGGTCTTCCACGATGATCAACACGGAACTGCGATTGTTGTACTTGCAGCGTTGAAAAATGCACTCAAGCTGGTGAAGAAGGACCTTGCTACGGCGAAGATCGTGATGAGCGGAGCTGGTGCCGCAGGTACTGCTGTTGCAAACTTGCTACGCACCGCAGGTGCCACAACAATCCAAGCCTTTGATATCGCAGGTGCTGTTGGGGATTACCAAGGAACAATCCATGGTGCGATGAAGGGTGCCGATATCTTCATCGGTGTCAGTGCTCCAAATGTCATCAATGAAGAAGATGTGAAGTCGATGGCCCTAGGTTCAATCGTCTTTGCTCTTGCCAACCCAGACCCCGAGATCGATCCAGTCATCGCTCGTAAGTATGCGACCGTTGTCGCAACTGGACGAAGTGATCAACCAAATCAGATCAACAACGTTCTCGCCTTTCCTGGAATCTTCCGCGGATTACTCGATGGTCGCATCACCAAGATCACCGATGCGATGTTAGTTGCAGCCTCTGATGCGATCAGCCAATGTGTATCGGCTGAACAACTCAACGCGAATTTCATTATTCCAAGTGTCTTTGATCCACGCGTAGTACAGGATGTTGCAGCCGCTGTCCGTAAATTTGGGTAGTTCTACTTCTCTAACTCTTCAAGTGATGTAGTTGCGATCAGCCATTGCTCTTCTAACTCGCTGCTGCGCGCCACATTCTCATTAATGAGTCGTGAGATCTCAGCGAGCTTCTCGTAATCCATCGCGAACTCTGCTTGCTGGCCCAATAAATTAGCGTGCTCGATCTGCGCCTTCTCGATCTGGCGATCTAACTTTGTGAGCTCTTTCTTCAAATCGCGTTGCTGCGCTGCGGTTGATACACCGCTCGAACTCTTCGTGGTTGGCTCAGACGTCTTGCTCGCACGACGCAACTGCAGGTACTGGTCGACTCCACCGGGCAGATCGCGAAGCGTCTTATTACCTAATAGGCCAACGAAGCGATCGCAGACTCTCTCTAAGAAGTAACGATCATGCGAGATCACGAGCATCGTGCCGCCAAAGGAGTCCAAGAGATCTTCAAGAGCCGTGAGCGTCTCGACATCGAAATCATTCGTTGGCTCATCCAAGATCAAGACATTTGGACTATCCATCAACAATCGTGTGAGTTGAAGGCGGCGGCGTTCTCCACCAGATAGATCGCCTACCGGGGTCCACTGGGCATCCTTGGAAAATCCAAGGCGTTCACAGAGTTGGGAAGCGCTGAGTTCTTTGCCGTTGCCAAGTTGTACTCGGTTTGCGACCTTCTCGACCGCTTCAAGTACCCGCCACGTTGGATCTAACTCCTCTAGGTGCTGTGAAAGATAAGCAGGCTTCACTGTTACGCCAGTAACAAGTTTTCCTGCACTCACTTTATTTTCGCCAATAAGTGTGCGGATCAACGTGGTCTTACCTGCACCATTGACTCCGACGATGCCGATGCGATCGCCAGGGCCAAGGTTCCAGTAAATATCTTTCAGAAGTTCTTTATCGCCGGCGCTGATATCTGCTTGATGTAGCTCATAGACGGTGTTACCTAAGCGATTCTGCGCGAAGTTCAGTAGTTCGGCCTCATTACGTGGTGGCGGTTCATTTGCAATCAGAGTATTCGCCGCTTCGATACGGAACTTCGGCTTTGCGGTTCGAGCCGGTGCACCACGACGCAACCAGGCAAGTTCTTTCCGAATCAACATATTGCGCTTACTATCTTCAACGCTCATCTGTCGTGATCGTTCAGCCTTTGACAATACATAGGAAGAGTAACCGCCCTCATAAGTCTTGATCTGGCCATCGACAACTTCCCAGATCTGTTCTGAGATCTCATCTAAGAACCAGCGATCGTGGGTAATCACCATCACCGCTAATTCGGGGCGTCCCTTGATATGCGCGGCGAGCCAGGCAACGCCTTCGACATCTAAATGGTTCGTTGGCTCATCAAGTAATAAGAGATCAAGATCGGCAACTAAGAGCTTCGCTAAATTAACGCGCCGACGTTCGCCACCGCTGAGGGAGTGAAAATCTCGGTCTAATAAGTGATCATCGAATCCACCGAAGAGCCCGGTAAAGATCTCACGGATATCGGCGCTCGACGCCCATTCGTGCTTCTCTTTCTGGCCAAGAACCACATCACGCACTGAGGCACCTGCCGCGGCGCTATCTGCCTGGCTCAAGATTCCCATCGATAGCGATGATCCTTGTGCAACGCGACCACTATCTGGGTGTTCAATGCCAGCTAAGACCTTCATTAGCGTGGACTTTCCGCCACCATTGCGACCCACGACTCCGATCCGTTCGCCTGCGTTGATACCGAGCGAAACGTTCTCTAAAAGTGGCTTAATTCCAAAGGATTTGG
>DAINQZ010000058.1:0-4533 GCA_036742235.1 Candidatus Nanopelagicaceae bacterium
CCTGGGCACTCAACAATCACGATTCGCCGCGTCTGGTTTCACGACTTGGTTCGGTAGCAAAGGCTCGTGCACTTGCACTGCTCACTGCGGCACTTCCTGGTTCGCTCTACATCTATCAGGGTGAAGAACTCGGTCTACCTGATGGTGATATGCCAGTGTCTGCCCGTAAAGATCCGATCGCTATTCGTTCGAAGGGTGTGGATCTAGGTCGCGATGGCTGCCGTGTGCCACTTCCTTGGGCTGCGCACGAGAAGAACTTTGGTTTCAGTACTGGAACTCCGTGGCTACCACAGATGAGTTCGTATGGAGATTATGCGATCGAGAGCGAAGTCAAAGCGGACGAGAGTTCACTGAACTTCTACAAGCAGACACTCAAGATTCGACGCGAGCATCCAGCACTTGGCGGCGAAGGTTCAATCACCTTCTTAGATACTGCGCCAGGAGTCCTTGGCTTTACTCGAGTTCCAGGCTTGATCGTCTTTGCAAATACAACGGATATCGAGGCCCACATTCACGTGGAGGCGCGCTCGGTGATGCATCAATCGGCACCTGGCGCTGATTATGCAGCTGGATTACTTACTTTGCCGGCCCACACCACAGTCTGGTTACAGGCTTAATCTATTTCGTTTTCGAGCTTTCTAGTCGATCCACGTACGATCAATTTTGTCGGCAGGGTTATCTGTCGCGAAATGGTATTTGGCTTCTTTAACTTTTCAAGGATTTGATAAGCAGCAAGTTCACCTAGTTGACCCACTGCTTGGCGAATCGTTGTGAGATCCGCGTATTCAGACATCTCGTAATCATCGAAGCCAACGACAGAGATATCTTCTGGAACGCGTAGCCCATGTTTGCGAATTGAGTGAATCGCACCAATTGCCATCTCATCTGATTCGCAAAATACAGCGGTTGGACGATCCTTTCGAGCAAGCAAAGTATTCATCGCATGCAAACCTGTTGCCAAGGTGAAGTCACCGATTACTTCATGATCTGGATTAAATTCGATTCCATTTTCTGCGAGCGCTTCAAGGTAACCATTTCGCCGATTATTCGATACAGCGAAGTTAAATGGATTATTTCGTGGACCAGTAATCAAACCAATTTTTTGATGGCCTTGATTAATGAGATGTTGAGTTGCAGTCTTGCCACCTGCGACGTCATCAATACTCACACTTGACTGTCCTTCGTGAGTCACACCAATAAGCGAGAGCGGGATATCCAAGTTAAGAACAGCTTGGAACTCTTCCTCTGTCGGCGGAACGCTCACAATTAAGAGCGCGACTACTCGGCTCTGCTTAAGTTCAGCTTTGAAGAGTTTTTCACGGCCGCGGACTTGATCGAAGTTATAGAGAAGGAGATTTAATCCGGCACTTCGCAAGGTCTGTTCAGCGCCAGCGATCGCGTGAGAGAAGTACCAACGGTTTAAGAATGGCGCGATAACGCCAATCGCATTGACCTTTGTTGGAATCGAATCGAAATCTGGGTCGATCGCATAAGGGCCGTAGCCAAGCTCTTTCGCGGCAGCGCGAACAGAGTTACGTGTCTCACGTTTGACGTGCGAGACATCGCGAAGGGCGCGTGAAGCGGTCGCCTCTGAAACCCCGGCGAGTTCTGCGACTTCTTTTAGGCTAGACATTCAGACCTCTCTGCAATTATCTGCAAGATTCCACAAGAAGATAAAGGTACGGTAAAGATTTCCGAAAGTGAACTTGCGCTCGGATATTGGGCTCCTCCAGCCCCTAGCATCAGACTATGTTGAAAAAAGATGAAAACTGGTGGCGCCAAGCGGCCATCTATCAGATCTATCCACGTTCCTTTAAGGACTCAGATGGCGATGGCCTTGGAGATATCAAGGGCATTACCGAAGGTGCGAAGTACCTGAAGTCGCTCAGCCTGGATGCGGTCTGGTTATCACCGTTCTTCCCATCTGCGCTCGCTGATGGTGGCTATGACGTAGCTGATTACCGAAACGTCGATCCTCGTCTTGGAACACTTAAGGATTTTGATGCGATGCTTAAGGCGTTGCATGCCGAAGGTATCCGCGTCTTCGTCGATATCGTTCCAAACCACTCATCTGATCAACACGTCTGGTTCCAAGAAGCTTTGGCATCAAAGCCAGGATCAAAAGCGCGTGCTCGTTACATTTTCCGTGATGGTCGCGGAAAGAATGGCGAACTTCCACCAAATGAATTCGTCTCACACTTTGCACCATCTGCTTGGACTCGCAGCAAGAATCCAGATGGAACATTGGGTCAGTGGTACTTCCATCTCTTCGCACCAGAACAACCTGATTTCAACTGGGATAACCGCGAAGTTCAACTCGACTTCTTGAAGACGCTGAAGTTCTGGTCAGATCGCGGCGTTGACGGTTTCCGCATCGATGTTGCACATGCGCTGAAGAAAGATTTCAAGCGTTTCGGTCACGAACACTCAAAGCGCGACACCATGACGATCACTACAACTGGTCGCGATATTCTCTTTGATCGCGATGAAGTCCACGAGATCTATCGCGAGTGGCGCAAGCTCTTCAATCAATATAACCCACCACGTGTTGCAGTTGCTGAAGCCTATGTTCCAGCGCCACGTCGCATGCTCTATGCAACACCTGATGAACTTGGTCAGGCATTTAACTTCGATCTCTTAGGAGCGAAGTATTCAGCACGTGAGTTCAAGCGCATTGTCAGCGACAATATTGCACTTGCGGCCAAGTCCGGATCATCATCTACCTGGGTGCTTAATAACCACGATGTAGTGCGTACTGTTACTAAATATGGCCTTCCAGATGGAACTAACTACAGCGAATGGCTCCTTTCAGATGGTACATCAGCGCCACTTAACCTTGAACTCGGTCAACGCCGCGCACGTGCGGCAGCAATGTTCATCATGGCTCTACCTGGTTGCACCTACATCTATCAGGGCGAAGAGCTCGGCCTCTTTGAAGTCGCTGATCTCAAGCATGCAGATCTTCAAGATCCAACCTGGAAGCGAAATGTTGTACTGAAGAAGCAACGCGTCTTCTTCAAGCGCAACAACAAGTTTGTTAACGGCGTAGCTGAGATCCACCTTGAAAAGGGTCGCGATGGTTGTCGTGTACCTCTTCCTTGGACAGCGACAGGTCCATCCTTTGGATTTGGAAGCGGGAAGGCACACTTGCCTCAGCCGCTTGGATATGGCGCACTCTCGATGCAGACCCAGTCGAAGATCAAGGGATCAACCCTTGATATCTATCGCACTGCATTAAAACTCCGCAAGAAGTTACAGACAACTGAAGAGTTTGAGTGGATTAAGACTGGCGATCCTCAGGTTGTGCACTTCAGCCGTAAGAACGGTTGGCATTGCATCACTAACTTCGAGGGCGCTGACTTCACACTTCCTAAAGGTGAGATCCTGCATTCCAGCAGCCCGCTCAAGGGACGTAAGTTGCCTAAGAACACAACTGTTTGGTTGAAGGCTTAAAGCTGATCTCGTATCTGCCATAAATCTGGGAAGACTGGATGAAAGAGCGTGCTACTTAAGTAGCCAACGCCCGATGATCCACCAGTACCGGATTTGTGGCCGATAGTTCGTTCGACCATCTTTACGTGGCGATAACGCCACTCTTGTAATCCTTCATCGATATCGAGCAGTCGCTCACAGAGCATCGCGGCCTCAGGGTCGCTCTTATGCAATGAAATTAAGGCCGATTGAACCTCTGGATTTGGCGTGTAGTGCTGAGAAAAGTCACGTTCTAAGTATTGAGCTGGAATCGGAAAGCCACGGCCATTGATATATACGAGCGCGCTATCCCAGAGTGATCGACCTTTGCATATCTCTGCTACTGCCTCTTGCTCTGTAGGCGGCAGGTGACCCGCCATCTTGGAATCGCGGCGACCAAAGAGCGCTTCCACCATACGAAATTGCGCTGATTGGAAGCCAGAAGAAGAAGCTAACCGATCTCTGAAAGAATTAAATTGAAGTGGTGTCATCGTCTCCAAGATATCTACCTGCGAGACGAGCACTTTCAATATTGTCCGAACGCGACCAAGTGTGGCCATCGCTGGATAGGTCTTTCCAGCTTCGATATCGAGTGCGGCTCGCTTGATCTCATGAATGAGTTCTTTAAACCAGAGTTCATAGGTCTGATGGATCACAATGAAGAGAAGCTCATCATGCTCTGGTCCATCAGATAGAGGACGTTGTAATTGCAGAAGTTCATCGACTGCAAGATAAGACGAGTACGTCAGTGCTGCATCAAAATCACTCACGAGACGCGCTGCGATTCAACGGAGATCTTCTCGTATTGACGAGTGCTCACGAGATCGCGGAGGCGTTGGAAGCCATCCCATACTTCAACATAACTTGTTGGAAGTGGGCTGATTGCAACGCGTACCGAATTTGGTTCGCGATAATCGGGGATCACGTGCGCGAATTGGCGCAGCGCTACCGCAATACGCTTTGCTTCAGGATGCACGAGTGAGATATGGCCGCCGCGTTCCATCGCGTCGCGTGAGGTATTGAGCGTAAAACCAAGTGGCGCAAGCCAGGCATCGAAGAGAT
>DAINQZ010000059.1:0-2938 GCA_036742235.1 Candidatus Nanopelagicaceae bacterium
GCCAAGTCAGAGGTAAGCATCACTGGCGCATGCTTCTTCGCTGGATCATGTGCATCCGGAACAGTTGTTGCAGCAGCGCCACCAACTGGAATCCACTGAGTTGCACCGGCTGGGCTCTTCGTCTGCTCCCACTCGTATGCAAAGAGCGTCTTGAAGTAAGTCATATCCCACTTAATTGGGGTTGCAGTCCACGCACCTTCTAGACCACTTGAAATTGTGTCAGCACCGCTGCCAGAACCAAATGTGTTCTTCCAGCCAAGACCCATCTCTTCAATCGGTGCACCTTCTGGTTCGCGACCAACATACTTCGAAGGATCTGCAGCACCGTGCGTTTTGCCAAAGGTATGTCCGCCAGCAATCAAAGCAACAGTCTCTTCATCATCCATCGCCATGCGAGCAAAGGTCTCGCGAATATCGCGCGCTGATAGAAGTGGATCTGGATTTCCATTAGGACCTTCAGGGTTT
Organism: Candidatus Nanopelagicaceae bacterium; assembly: GCA_036742235.1. Lineage (GTDB taxonomy): Bacteria > Actinomycetota > Actinomycetes > Nanopelagicales > Nanopelagicaceae > PALSA-747. The sequence continues at coordinate 466 of DAINQZ010000059.1, forward strand.
ACATAGATCAGACCCATTTGAACAGCACCGAGTGGGTTCTCTAATACGCGATCACCGCTGTAGCGCTCATCGCCAAGCCATACATTCTCTTTGCCCCAATACGTCTCATCTGGCTCCCAGACATCAACGCGACCGCCACCAAAACCAAAGGTCTTAAAGCCCATGGTCTCAAGCGCAACATTGCCAGTAAGAATCATGAGATCCGCCCATGAGATCTTCTTGCCGTACTTCTGCTTAATCGGCCAGAGCAGACGACGCGCCTTATCGAGATTGACGTTATCGGGCCAGCTATTAAGTGGTGCAAAACGTTGCATGCCAGAACCACCACCACCGCGGCCATCAAAGGTGCGATATGTGCCGGCGCTGTGCCAGGCCATGCGAATAAAGAATGGACCGTAATGTCCGTAATCAGCTGGCCACCACTCTTGCGAGTCGGTCATGAGATCTGCCAGATCTTTCTTAAGCGCCTTGAGATCGAGGCTCTTGAACTCCTTCGCGTAATCGAAATCTGGATCCATCGGATCAGCTAGCGGTGAGTTGTATTGGAGAACCTTCAAGTTGAGCTGGTTTGGCCACCAGTCTTGATTTGAGGTCTTCTCGAATGTGACATTAACGCCTGAATACGGGCAGGTGCTCTGATTTTCCATATCCCGATCCTACCTACTTCCCATACTTCGATCATCTTGAGCGGTTCCGCCCCACCCGCGACAAGGCGAAGTTTCGATGAACGACTGCCTTATTCTTGGCCTATGAGCCCGACCGAGAATCCTGAACACCTCACGCTCGATGAACTCAAGGGCCGCTGGAATGAAGTACTTGACCGAGTTCTCGATAACGACCGGATTGCCTGGCTCGCCTTCTTCGATGCTCGGCTCGTAGAGATTAGCGATGGCACACTGACGATTACCTTTGCCGATGTCACCAAGCTCGGGGGCGATCACAACTTCAGCATCGCGAGAAACCCAAAGCACATCGCACTCTTGATTCAAGCCATCGATGAGGTTACGGGTATCTCGGTCGAGATTCGAGAGATATGAAGCGCATACTGATCTGCCTCGCGCTCGTCCTCACGCTCGTTACCGACTCAGCCTGGGCGCTATCTCCCACAAAGATTGCTCAACTTGGGTTGGGCGGTCGTATCGCTGGGATCGATATCAGCCATTGGAATCACACTGGTGGCGCGCCTATTGATTTTAAGAAGATGTATGCAGCCGGTGTTCGCTTCGTAATGATCAAGGGTGGCGATGCCCAGACCGCAGCCGACGCGCTGGCGCTCAAATATTTATTGGTGGATCATAAAGCAGCTCAACAGGCGCATCTCTATACGGGTTTCTACTACTACGCCTATCTTCCAGATAGTTCAGACCCTATTTACATCGTCAAAGATGCGAAGGCGCAAGCACAGAAAGTAATTTGGCGAATTGGGCAGGTCGGTGGATATAACGCGCATGATCTTCCAGTTGCACTTGATCTCGAAAATAACTGTCAGCGCGTAAATGGCTCGGGTACCTGCCTCAAATACATGAGCAGGGCTAATGTCACACTCTGGGCAAAGACCTGGCTCACCACGGTTGCAGCGAAATCTCATCGCAAGCCACTCTTCTACTCGTATGCCCATTTCCTGGAGTCAGCGATGGTCATAGACCCTGCCTTACGCCAATTCCCTCTTTGGATGGCACACTATTCAATCAATCCAGCCGTGCCGACCGTGCATCCCAATGCAAAAAGTGTTGGTTGCTACGCGCACTCATGGAGTAACGCGAACTGCACTGCGCAATGGCAGTTCTGGCAATACTCTTCATGCGGTATTGCAGGGAAATATGGAGTACCTGGAAATAGAGTTGATCTCAATCTCTTCGCCGGTACATCCAAACAATTCTTAGCTCTTACCCACGGCACATGGACACCAGAGCCGACTGATGCTCTCCCCCAAGATGAACCAACAACGATGCAGATCGTTAGTCAGAGCTCAAATACGTCGAGTGATCCATTAGTTGTCACCGTAGATGTTCTCCGTCCAGATCAAACGCCAGTCGTTACCGGGACTGTGCAATTTAAATCTCTAGATCCATCACTTCCAATCGGAAAGCAGAGTGCCGTTCGCGCCGCAACTGGTCGGTGGACGCTCTCTGTCACGGGTTTGGTCGCTGGAAATTATCTCGGTGTTGTTGCTTTTACCGATCCTTCCGGGACCCATGCCACCTCTGAAGTTCCCATCCAATTCCAAGTGAGCCAAGCCCCCACACCTACTCCAACCCCTTCTTCAACCGCCTCTCCATCCCCTTCACCAACCAAGACGGAGGCGCCACCTGTCGATTCCTGCGTGGGTCAGATTCGCAACTAACCTCCTCAAGTAGAGTGATCGCGTGAGCAGAATCTTGGTAACAGGCGGAGCTGGTTATATCGGCAGCGCAACAGTTGCCCTACTCCTCGAACGCGGCTTTGACGTCACAGTGCTCGACGATTGCAGCAC
>DAINQZ010000059.1:3038-4472 GCA_036742235.1 Candidatus Nanopelagicaceae bacterium
ATTCCACGCATTGATGCTCCACGCCGCGATGGTGATCCTGCGATCTTGATAGCCAGTATTGCGAAGGCGAAGGAGCTCCTCGGATGGGAGCCAACGAGAAGCCTTGAAGCGATGATCTCTGATGCGTATGAGAGCTTTAAAGCGGTTTAATAGAGAGAACTTCAACGCCGCCGATTTGGCTAAGAACATCCACTAAATCTGTCGGATCTGATCCTGGAATTGCCACAATGATCTCGTCGTAACCACGCCCTGCCTCATTCTTAAGGACCTGAAGTCCTCGAATATCTCCGCCAGCAAAGCCGATCGCAGAGGCGACGGCCCCAAGGGAACCTGGTCGATCTGGTAGTCCTACTTCAAGGATAAATTGGGCCATACGTGAAACCTACCTGATCTGGATTACGTGGGTATTACATTTATATTTGAACGATATTAGCGCCGCTGATCTGCACCTTGATCTTTGAGAGTGGCATAGGTGCTGGCCCACTGAGGACAGCTCCGTTTGCTGGATCGTACTTTGCGCCATGGCATGGGCAGTTGAGTGCGTGCGCCGCGCTGTCATAAGCGACAGTGCATCCTTGGTGGGTACAGATGGCGCTATAGGCGAAGACGCCCGCATTTGTACGGAAGAGAATGGCAGGGCTGCCATCGCTTGCCGTGAAGGGCATGGTCGAACCGACCGGAAAATCAGCAAGCTTGACGATGGTCGGACTCACTTTAAGTTTTGGTCTAAAAGATCCACCAGCGAGGGATGCGATGACGGCACCTGCGGCTACGCCCAAGATGCCAACAACTTCGCGTCGGTCCTTGAGGTTAGGAATGATTCCACCAAGAGCAGATGTGCGACCGCGAGAACCAGCACGCGAGTAAGAGCGCCAAAGGAAGAAGAGCGCGAGCCAGGCCGCTGCAAATGGTAGATCGCTTCCAAGGAAGTATGGATGGACGTGATACGTCACAGAGAGCCAGAGAATGATGGAGACCGAGAAGCCGCCGAGGATTGCTGCTTCCATTGCAACACCGCTTAAGACTGCGATACCGATTGCAAATTCTGAGAGCATGACAAACCAGGCGAAGAGCGTTGCATGCTCAAGCATATGTTTGAGAAGGAACGAGATGGGTGAATGTCCGATGTAACCGGTCAGTTGTCCGCTAAAAGAGTTCGGCCCAGATGTTCGCAAGAAGGAGACATCGGTCGCCTTCGCCCAACCGCCGTAGACCCAGGTTCCGCCGAGCCAGAGACGCAGGATTGCAATACCTGCTGGTTGATTGCGCCACGAGGCAAGACCGATTTTCTTAGAAGCCATGTGGCTATTTAACCCCAAGATGCTGGGTTTTGCTGGCTCCCCCGACAGGCCTCGATCCTGTGACATCTCGATTAACAGTCGAGTGCTCTACCAACTGAGCTACAGGGGATTGAACACGGGAATGATACTAAAG
>DAINQZ010000060.1:0-2386 GCA_036742235.1 Candidatus Nanopelagicaceae bacterium
CCCGAAGTTGAATCCCTCGCCAAGGAGATTCTCGACTACTCATTGATCCGCCTCAAAGATAATCCACCACTAGATGGCCCAAAGAGCGTTGAAGAACTCTTCGCGCTCGTCGGCAACACCATCACCAAGGGTGGACTTGGTGGAAGCGCTGCACTCTCTATCTTTAAAGATGTCCTAGCGCCTGCATGTATCTCAACCGATCACCCTCGCTATTTAGCATTCATCCCATCAGCACCAACTGAAGCTGCAAACCTCTTCGACTTAGTAGTCGGCGCGAGTGCACTCTATGGCGGATCGTGGCTTGAAGGTGCCGGTGCAGTCTTCGCGGAGAACCAAGCGCTTCGCTGGATCAGTGATCTTGCTGGCTTGCCAGAATCTGCCGGCGGAGTATTTGTGCAAGGTGGAACAATCGGAAATCTCTCAGCCCTTGTCACTGCACGAAATCACGCCCGCACCTTGTTCACTGATGTAACTCGGTGGGTTGTCGCATGTAGCGGCGAAGCACATTCATCCATTAAGGCTGCAGCAGATGTGATGGATATCGAGATCCTGAAGGTCCCAACCGATGACCAGGGCATCATGCAGGGCGCTGCGGCGCAGGCTGCGATTGAGGCCTATGAATCAACACATGCAGGTCATCGAGTATTTGCGATCGTTGCGACCGCCGGAACAACCAACCTCGGCATCATTGATGATCTTCATGGGATCGCTGACTATGCGAAATCTCGGGGGATCTGGTTCCACGTCGATGGTGCTTATGGCCTTGCTGCGCTCTGTTCGCCAACAGTGCGACCAAAGTTCGATGGGGTTGAGAAGGCTGATTCACTGATCGTCGACCCACACAAATGGCTCTTCGCACCCTTTGATGCCTGCGCACTTATTTACCGCAACCCACAGTTAGCGAAGAAAGCTCACCTTCAACATGCCGAGTACTTAGATACTCTCAATGATGATGGTGAATGGAATCCGTCAGATTATGCAATTCAATTGACCCGCAGATCTCGCGGATTGCCATTGTGGTTCTCACTCGCTACCCACGGGACCGATGCCTACGCCGAAGCGATGGATAAGACGATGTTCGTTGCTCGCGCAGCTGCCGACCTCATCAAGGCGCATCCGCGCTTAGAACTTCTTGTTGAGCCCAATCTTTCCATCGTTGCCTTCACTCGTCCTGGCTGGGAGGCGGCGGATTACCAAGCATGGAGCGATAAGTTGCTCGCCGATCAGATCGGCTTTGTCACGCCATCAGCGCATCACGGCAAACCAATCTTGCGTTTTGCAATTGTGAATCCGTGGACTCACGTCAGCGATATCGAAGCGATTCTCGCGACCCTCTAGTTCAGCGCTACTTTGAAGAGTTAGCGATCTAAGAGATTGCGAACAGGGGAGTAGGTACCGCCCTTACGTCGTAGCGCGATTGCACTGAGCGCTTCAAGGACAACTCGGTTGGCAAGCATCGCAGTGATATCTGAACTATCAAATGCAGGTGCGACCTCAACAACATCGATACCCACGACAGGAAGCTCGAGACAAATTCTGCGCACTGCCTCAAGGAGTTCGCGCGATGTCATGCCACCTGGTTCTGGCGTGCCAGTACCCGGAGCCATGCCTGGATCGACGACATCGATATCGACAGATAAGAAGACGCCATCGCAACCATCGGTGAGCGTTGCAAAGGACTCATCCAATACTGCCTTTAAACCACGGTGATGAATCTCAGTCATCTCGTACGAGCGCATCTTCTGATCGCGCATCCAATCGAGCGTGACAGGTTCTGGCCAATACCCGCGAAGGCCTAACTGCAAGAAGCGATCGCCACGTACGGCACCTGATTCAATCAGTCGACGCATCGGAGTTCCGTGACCAACGAGTGAGCCATTCTGAGTATCGCCAGTATCTGCATGGGCATCGAAGTGGATCATCGAGACCTTGCCCCAACCCATCTTGTTCGCAATGCCTACAACATCTGCAGATGTGATCGAATGATCGCCACCGAGGATGAGCGGAATCGCACCACTTGCCGTGATCTTCTCAGTCGCTACTTCAAGCATTTTGAGCGCTTTAACAAGATCATCGGGCGGCATTAAGAGATCGCCAGCATCAACAACCTTTAAATCTTTGAGGCCATCGGTGCGAAGTGCCATATGTGGACGTTCGCCATCGTGTGGGAGGTAATCGGTTCCGCGAATCGCCTGTGGTCCAAACTTCGCGCCAGAGCGGAAGGATGTTCCGGAATCGATCGGCGCACCGATGATCACAACATCCGCATCCGCATAACTTTCTGGTACTTCAAGGTCACAAGATGGGACGCCTAAGAAGGTGAATGCCGGTCCGTACATATTGCCGATGTAAGCCATATCGCGATTCTACTTAACTACTCGATAAG
>DAINQZ010000060.1:2486-4417 GCA_036742235.1 Candidatus Nanopelagicaceae bacterium
GGGTTCTGATCAATGATCGCTTTGAAAGTCTCGAGTGCGATGCCAGTAGGAACACCGGTCGCATCATTGATCTCGGGGGATAACCAGATCGGTTCAAGACCTGCGAGGACGAGCGCCGAGAGAATCGATCGGTGCGCTGTTCTTGTGACCGCTACCTTGTCACCAGGCTTACCCAGTGCCAAGAGCATCGCCTGGTTGGCATGCGTAGATCCACCGGTAGAGAAGCGGGCGTAGTCAGCGCCCCACAAGGTTGCAGCTAACGCTTCGGCCTTACGAAGAACCTGATTCGTTAATTTGATCTCATCGAGCCCACCATAGAGCGGCGTATCGCTATCGACCACGGCTCCGAGCCCAGCATCGAGGCGGCTCGCCTTCTGTTTGTGACCAGGGATCGTGAAGGGCAGACGCTTGCTCTCGAAGTAATAGAGGTAGGCCTCCAGTAGTGGTGCGCTCGCTCGCAGCTCGTTCATAAGGTTAAGCCTAACTTCACTTTACTCGGCGCGCTGCACTGCTCCCATGGCTTTAGACTTTATCCATGATCGATACAGATGCCGTCCCTCAGGTTCGCCGAGTAGTCACCGCTATTCCTGGACCCAAGTCAGCCGAGGTGCTCAAGCGCCGTACTGAAGCGACTTCTGGTGGACTTGGCATGGCGATTCCCGTCATCGTCGAAAAGGCGCATGATGCGATCTTGCTCGATATCGATGGCAACCAGATCATTGATCTTGGCGCAGGTATTGGCGTGACCAATGTTGGCAATAGCGCACCGCGCGTTGTCGAGCGAGTCATCAAGCAGGTCCGCGAATTCACACATACAAATTTCACCACAGCTCCATATGAGAATTACATTGAAGTCTGCGAGTGGTTGAACAAGAACACTCCAGGAACATTTGCCAAGAAGTCTGTCCTTGTTAATTCTGGTGCTGAAGCAGTCGAGAATGCAATCAAGATTGCTCGCCACTACACAAAGCGTCAGGCGATCGTTGTCTTTGAGCACGCCTATCACGGCCGTACTAATTTAACGATGGCACTTACTGCAAAGAACATGCCGTACAAGGATGGCTTCGGGCCATTCGCCCCCGAGATCTATCGCATGCCAATGCCTTACTCATATCGTTATCAAGGCGACCTCGCGAATATCACTGCAGAGTCACTTGAACACATCACCCACAAGATTGAGAAGGAAGTTGGCGCAAAGAATGTCGCTGCCATCTTGATCGAACCAATTCTTGGTGAAGGTGGATTCATTGTTCCACCAAAGGGATTCCTTCCAGGGTTGCAGAAGTATGCAAATGAAAACGGCATCCTCTTTATCGCTGATGAAGTTCAATCTGGTTTTGCTCGCACTGGCAATCTCTTCGCCTGTGAAGATGAGGGCGTAGTTCCTGATCTCGTCACAACTGCAAAGGGACTTGGTGGCGGACTCCCGCTCGCTGCAGTCACGGGTCGCGCTGAAGTAATGGATTCCAGCCACGTTGCAGGACTTGGTGGTACCTACGGTGGAAACCCACTCGCATGTGCTGCTGCACTTGGCGTCTTCGAAACTATTGAAGAAGAAGGATTGGTCGCTCGCGCACGTATGCTCGGCGAGATTCTCTCTTCACGCCTCAATGAGTTGAAGTCAAAGTATTCAGTGATCGGTGAAGTACGTGGTCGTGGTGCCATGCAGGCGATCGAACTCATCAAGCCAGGCTCAAAGGAGCCAAATCCAGAGGCGATGGCGAAGGTTATTAAGTATTGCCAGCAGAACGGCGTCTTGATCCTTACTGCCGGTACCTACGTAAATGTCATCCGCTTCTTGCCACCGCTCGTTATTACTGAAGAACTTCTTCGTGATGCGCTCGATGTCCTCGAAGCTGGTTTCGCGACACTTTAATCTTCGTACTTTTTTCTTTCATGAAGAGACGTATCGCTAATCGCTTTCGGCAGAT
>DAINQZ010000061.1:0-4297 GCA_036742235.1 Candidatus Nanopelagicaceae bacterium
ACTAACGGCTCTCTTCGATGACAAGTGGAAGTCGGGCGCAGTCGTTCCAGAGGCGATCGAGCATGTAGAAATTTCGTAGCTCTTGCGTCTGGATGTGGACGACGAGATCTGAGTAATCGAGCAAGATCCATTGGCCCTTACCCTCTTTGCGAATCGGCTTCTCGCCAATCTTGGCAAGTGCTTCAAAGACGCCATCAGCAATTGCTTCTGCTTGGCGATCCGTCGATGCAGTACAGATAAGAAAGACTTCTGAAAGCAACATCTGCTCTGTCATATCGAGCGCAACAATATCCGTACCTAATTTTTCAGCTACTGCGGTCGCCGCTAATTGAGCGAGATCTGAGACTGATTTACTTGCTGCCATATAAGCCATTTTCTTTGATGTAGGTACGGACTGACGGAGAGAGCATCGGGGCGAGATCAGCGCCCTTTGCGATTGCCTCGCGAACCATCGTGGCGCTGAGATCCATCGCCTTAATTTCAACTTCTGCGAATCCAGATTTAAGTGGGCCGCTCTGACCAATCTGACCAGGTCGCTTCACAACGAGAATATCTACGATCTTCTTAAGGGCCTCTGCGCGATACCACTCATCAAATTTCCCGGCGGCGTCGCTGCCAAGAATGATGGTGAAGGAATCTCGAGGGTAGACCATGCGCAATTGGTTGATCGTGTCGATCGTAAAGGTAGGGCCAGATCGATTGACCTCAAGGTCTAAGACCGAGACCTTCTCTTGAAGCGCATCAGGCAGATCAGCGAGGGCAGCTGTGCACATCTCGACGCGGTGGGCTCCGCTGGCAGCGGGCTTATCTGTACGAAGGCGTGGCTGACCTGACGGAATGAGAAAGAGTGAATCGAAGCGCGATTCAACTGCTGTGAGTATTCGGAGGTGACCGAGGTGAATCGGGTCGAAGGTGCCGCCGAGAATTCCTATCTGTGCGATGAGATTACTCGCGGTCTAAACGAAGGACGAGATAGAGGAGGAAGCTCAGCGTTCCAAAGGCGAAGAGGCCAAAGAAAATTGGTGAAACTGGAAGGTGTCGTACTGCACCTTCTGCGTGAATGTGGAGTGTCTTCAACATGGTCTAACTCTATCGAACTTTTATAGCTCTCCTGGATGGAAGAGTGTGAAATTGAGCGGGTCTACTTCTCGCCTGCGAGCAACCGCTTGAAGGCCGCCTCATCGAGGGTAGGAACCCCGAGCTCTGCCGCCTTGTCGGCCTTCGATCCAGCCGCTTCACCGACCACGACATAGTCGGTCTTCTTCGAAACGGATGATGAACTCTTCCCGCCATGCAGCGCGATCACTTCAGAAACTCCATCGCGAGTGAAATCAACTAGTGAGCCAGTCACGACAATCGTCAACCCGGCGAGTGTCTGAGGCGCGGTGTTTTCGACCTCGATCTCTATGAGTTGAACGCCAGCTCTGCCCCACTTCTCAATGATTGCTCGGTGCCAATCGACCTCAAACCATTCGATGATCGCTTGGGCAATGATCTCGCCAACGCCATCAATCTCAGAGAGCGCATCTGTCGAACTCTCAGAGATCGCAATGAGAGATTTGAAATGTTTGGCTAACGCCTGTGCTGCGGTCGGTCCAACATGCCGAATTGAGAGCGCAACTATTACTCGCCACAGTGGTCGGGTCTTTGCTGCCTCAAGAGCGGCCAGAAACTTTGTGGCATTGGCCCCGAGCTCGCCATCCTTCTTTCGGAAGAATTCAGATCTCTTGAGGTCGCTCTCTGTTAGAGCGAAGAGGTCACCCTCATCCGTAACGAGTTGATCATGGAGCAACGCTGTCGCTGCCTCGTAACCCAGGACATCGATATCGAGTGCGGCACGCGAACCGATGTAATACAACCGCTCTCGCAATTGCGCCGGACAACTTTGGGTATTTGGGCAGCGGATATCTACATCGCCCTCGGTAATTGCACGTAACGTTGTGCCGCAATCAGGACATGACGTCGGCATCACCCAAGCAACTTCTTTACCAGTTCTGCGCTCGATTACCGGACCGAGGACTTCTGGGATCACATCCCCAGCTTTGCGAATGACGACGGTATCCCCGATCAGAATCCCTTTGCGAAGAACTTCTTGGGCATTGTGAAGCGTCGCATTTGTGATGGTGGAGCCCGCAACAGTTACTGGCTCCATGAATGCAAAGGGCGTGACCCGTCCGGTGCGTCCAACGCTCACTTTAATATCGAGCAACTTCGTCGTTACTTCCTCAGGCGGATACTTAAAGGCGATCGCCCACTTAGGGGCGCGAGAAGTGAATCCAAGTTCATCTTGAACGGCGATTTCATTTACTTTAACAACTGCGCCATCAATCTCGTGCTCGACATCATGGCGATGCTTCTCGTAATACTCAATAAATTCAAGGACTCCAGCCCGATCTTTCACTACTTTGAAGCGGGTGCTTATTGGCAAACCCCACGACTTAAGTAAGGCATAGGCATCTGATTGCTCTTTAAAAATAACCCCTTCAGCTGCACCAATTCCGTGCACAACCATCGAAAGTGGTCTACTTGCAGTGATGCGCGGATCCTTCTGCCGAAGCGAACCTGCCGCGGCATTACGAGGGTTTGCAAAGCGTGGCTTGCCCTCCTCCTCAAGACCATCATTAAATTCATTAAATGCTTCGATCGGGAAGAAGACCTCTCCCCTTACTTCGAGTCTGGCCGGCAGATTCTTTCCGGTTAATTCGTGTGGAACAGCAGAGATCGTCCGCACATTAAGAGTCACATCTTCGCCAGTCGTGCCATTACCTCGGGTCAAGGCGCGTACCAGTTTGCCCTCTTCGTAGAGCAAGTTGATTGCTAACCCATCTACCTTTACTTCGCAGAGCCATGAGTTCTTAGACCCACTCTTCTCAATGCGATCGAGCCAGATCTCTAACTCTTCCGCTCCAAAGACGTTGTCGAGGGACATCATCTTCTCGATGTGATCGTGTTGGGTGAAGTGCGTAGCAAAGCCACCACCTACGAGATCGGTTGGGCTTTCATCTACCTTAAATTCAGGATGATTGCTCTCGAGCTCCTTCAATCGTGAGAGTAGAAGGTCAAATTCACCATCGGAGATGATGGGCTTATCTAAAACGTAATATCGGAATTGATGGTCTCGAATCTCTTCAACGAGCCCCGCCATCTCCTGGCGAATTTTGGCTGACTGCGAACTCATCTACGCCGTCGCATTGATGGTCGCTGACCCAACCACGCGATCACCGTCATAGATAACTAGGCCCTGCCCAGTGGCAAGCCCATAAAGTGGTTCATCGAGTACGACCGAGATGGCCTGCCCATCAGTTGAATAGGTGCAAGGCAATGGCGAACCATGAGCGCGAACCTGTGCGAATCCTCGATAGGTAGTCGCTGATTCCGGGCTTGGTCCACACCAGATAGCGCGTTCTCCGCTGATTTCCGAGACTGCCAGCGCCTCGTGCGAACCGACAACCACAGTATTGCTCTTCGGTTCAATCTTTAAGACATAACGAGGTGCCCCGCCTTCGGCCGGCACGGTGAGATTGAGTCCACGTCGCTGACCAATTGTGTAGGTATAGGCACCTTGATGTTCGCCAAGCTTCTCGCCATTCTCGTCCACAATCGGACCTGTCTCAGAGCCAAGGCGATCATGGAGCCAGCCAGCATTATTTCCAGATGGAACAAAACAAATATCGTGGCTATCTGGTTTATTCGCAACATAGAGCCCGCGACGTTTCGCCTCTTTGCGTACCTCTTCTTTATAGGTATCGCCTAATGGAAAGATCGCACCATCAAGTTGTTCTTTGTTGAGCACTGCTAAGACATAGCTCTGGTCTTTTCCAGGGTCTTCAGCTCGATGCATCGTGCGTCCGAGTTCGGTCTCGCGCATCTGCGCATAATGCCCCGTGACGACGGCATCAAAGCCAAGGGCGCGGGCGCGATCAAGTACCGCTGCAAACTTAATCTTCTCATTGCAACGCAGACATGGGTTGGGCGTTCGGCCAGCTGCATATTCACTCATGAAGTTTTCTACGACCTCATCATGGAACTCTTCTGCCATATCCCAGATGTAGAACGGGATACCAATAACATCAGCAGCACGACGGGCGTCATGCGAATCTTCAATAGTGCAACACCCTCTCGCACCGGATCGATACTTCTGCGGGTTACTTGAAAGTGCGAGATGTACGCCGATTACTTCGTGGCCAGCCTCGACCGCGCGTGCAGCAGCAACAGCGGAGTCAACTCCGCCAGACATCGCTGCAATAACTTTCACGTCAACTCCCCGTTAATGTCGAGCCTGCGCGGCCCGAGATCG
>DAINQZ010000062.1:0-4230 GCA_036742235.1 Candidatus Nanopelagicaceae bacterium
AAGGTCAGCGCTTAACTCTTACTTAAGAACGAAGGGCTACAGCGAGCTCTCTGAAATCCTCAACAAGTAGGTCGATCTCAGTTTGAGTATGCGCAAGGCTGATGAGCCACTGCTCATCCAGTCCGGGAGGCGTAATAATTCCTCGGTTAAGTGACCAGAGCCATGAGAGCTCTGCGATCTCGAAATCAGTCGCCTTGTAATCGCGATAATTGCGCACTGGATCGATAGACCAGGTAATGCAACCCTTCACGCCAAAGCCAACTGTGTGGGCTGGTAGTTCATACTCATTGATTAAATCTGTGATTCGATCGAGGGCATTGTGATTGAGACGCTCTGCCTCGGCTAACGCCTCAGTTGTTGCGACCATATCGACGCCACGGATACCAGCCATAGCGATTGGGCTGCCATTAAACGTTCCGTAATGTGGCATCCGGTTATCGGTGATTGCATCCATATATTTCTTCTTGCCACCGAATGCAGCAACCGGCATTCCGCCACCGATTGATTTAGCGAGCGTAATGAGATCAGGTTGTACGCCAAGACGTATAGCGGCGCCGTTTGGTCCGGCAGTAAGGCCAGTCTTTACTTCATCAAAGATCAGAATAATTCCGTATTGGTCGCAGAGCTCGCGCACTCGCTCCAGATAACCATCATCAGGAAGAACGATTGCGAGGTTCTCAAGGACTGGTTCAACGATAAAGCAGGCGATCGAAGCATGATCACGAGCGAAGACCTTTTCAAGGGCTGGTATGTCGTTGAAGGGAATAACGAAGACAACGCCAGGACATGTGCCTGGTTGAACGACGGCGTTTGGTTCTGCGGCAGATCCAGCCTCAGAGAGGGCTGGCTTACCGGAGACGGTCATGGAATCTGAGCTACCGTGATATCCGCCTTCGACCTTAACGATTGCATCTTTGCCAGTGAAGGCCTTTGCGGTCCGTACGGCATACATCGTCGCTTCAGTACCGGAGTTTGCGAAGCGAACTTGATCAATCTGGAAACGCTTGCAGAGGCGCTCCCCTGCATCACGAGAGATCGGTGAGGGTGTGACGAAGAGCATTCCAGTCTCAAGTGCCTTCTGAGTCTCGGCCACAACCGTTGGATTCAAATGCCCAGCAAGCATCGCTCCAAATCCCATCGAGAGATCGAGCAGTTGACGGCCATCGACGTCAGTCATATATGCGCCCTTGGCAGACGTAATAGAGATCGGATAAGGATCCCAATGCTGGAAGCTAGAGACCACACCCATAGGCATGCTCTGTGCGGCTACCTTGAATTCTCGCCCTGATGCAGCCGTATCGCGAGTGAAGCGATCCCATTCCGCAGCCATTAACTTTGCAACGATGCTCTTATCAACAGGACGTGTCTGTGAAGCTGTCCTCGTATATTTATTGGGGTTCAGTGAATTTTTCATTTGTGCCAAGGTACCAGAAGCCTCAAAAAGAGTCATTTTTCACTCGTTATATGCGTGTTGTTCTTAGACGTTTTTCGAATAATCTTCAAAGAAGAGATAGAATTCACTCTAGTAAACTTCAATTCTTCAACAAACCCACAATGTAGTGAAGGGTCACTCATGTCCAAAAAAGTTACCGAAGATGGTCTCGATCCAAATCGTTGGCGCGCTCTAGCAGTCATTGCGATCGCTCAACTCATGGTTGTTCTCGATGCATCCATTGTTAATATCGCAATTCCAAGTGCACAACGCGATCTCCATATCTCTGCTGCCAATCGCCAGTGGGTTGTCACTGCATACACTCTTGCTTTTGGATCACTCCTCTTGCTTGGTGGTCGTATCGCTGACGTGGTCGGTCGTAAGAAGATCTTCATCACCGGCTTGATCGGTTTCGCTGCCGCATCAGCACTTGGTGGAATCGCATCAACACAGGGTCTCCTCTTCGCTGCACGCGGACTACAAGGCGTCTTTGGTGCTCTCCTTGCACCAGCCGCACTCTCCCTCATCAACGTCACCTTCACACTTCCTAAAGAGCGCGCAAAGGCCTTCGGCGTCTATGGCGCAATTGCTGGCGGCGGAGCTGCAATCGGTTTGATCATGGGTGGAACCCTCACTCAATATGCTTCATGGCGCTGGTGCTTAGGCGTAAATGTCCCGATCGCTCTCGTAGCTGTAGCAATGGCACTTCCATGGCTCCATGAATCACATGCTGAGGGCGAAAATAGTTACGACATCCCTGGCGCTGTAACTGTCTCTCTCGGCTTACTCTCGCTCGTTTACGGATTAAGCCAGGCAGCGACTAAGGGCTGGGCGAAGAGTTCGACCTACCAGTACTTCATCATCGCCGGAGTACTCCTTGTTCTCTTCTTCATCATCGAATCTCGAGTGAAGCACCCACTTCTTCCGGTCCGAGTTCTGGCCGAACGCAACCGCGGTGGTTCCTACCTTGCAACACTCCTTATCGGATCAGGACTCTTTACGATGTTCCTCTTCCTCTCCATCTACTTCCAGAATGTCCTCGGATATAGCGCGCTGAAGTCAGGCTTTGCCTTCCTGCCATTCTCTATTGGCGTCATTACCTTCGCTGGCGTCGCATCAACTCTCTTGCCTAAGGTAGGAGCTCGTCCATTGATGCTTACTGGACTCTTGATGGCAACAATCGGTCTCTTCTACCTCTCACGCTTTACACCAACTTCGTCCTATCTCACAGCAATCCTGCCTGCACTCATCATCATGAGTACCGGTCTCGCACTTGTCTTTATCCCAAGTGCTACAACAGGTTTGCATGGCATTGGTGGTCGTGACTCTGGTGTTGCATCTGCGATGATCAATACCAGCCAACAGATTGGTGGATCACTCGGCGCTGCTCTTCTTAATACGGTCGCAGTCACTGCCTCGTCTAGCTTTGCAGCTTCACACACTTCTCTTGGAAAGGCGCTCCCAGCCTTTGCCGCTGTTCACGGCTTCTCAACCGCCTTCCGCTTTGGAGCAATATTCCTAGCAGTTGCTGCCGTAATCATCGCTTTTACAATCAATGTCGGTAAGCATGCATCAGAAGGCACTGAAGGAGTTGTTCTGCACTAAAACTATCGAAGGTTACTTTCTGCGGTAGATAAAGATCCCAAAGAGCAGGCCGAGTACGATCAGTACGGTCGAAGACGCTACAAGGGCGAAGTTCTTAGAAGTTCCGTGATGCGGTTGCACCGTCGTAATTGGCGTTGTAGCCGCATCCTTTTTATAGCTGAAGGTGAACTCTCCATCGAGAACATGGCCGTCCGCTGCTGCAATGCGGTAGTTAACAAGTACTGGGCCTTCAGCTGTGTTCGGCTTTACGCCAACGGTAATGACGGCGCCGTTTACCTTCGTATCGCCCTCAAGCGACTCTGCGGCAGCATTCGTCACACTGACCTTATTGATCTGGGCGCCTGCTAGTACTTGGAGCGGCTCTCCAAAAGTAAGCGTGATGTGATCTGGCCAGCTCTGGATTGTTGTGTCATGAGCAGGATCGCTCGAGATGAGCGTCGTGTGCGCAGATGCCGTGAGAGGAAGAGCGGTGAGAATCATCGCAACAGATGCGAGCAGGAACTTTTTCATAGCCCGATCTTAGTCGAGGAAGAAATCAAGTAAAAATTCAGTTGTTCCTGGCTTTACCGAGTACTTCTCTAAATCGGTTATACCTTCTGACGCCAAGACTTCATCATCGACGAAGAAGTTCCCCGAGGTCGTTTTTCCGTCGCGATTGAGGATGATGTAGGCCGAATCTGAGAGGATTTCCGGTGTTCGACAGAAGTCGGTATCTACTCCAGGAATCATCGCCAGTGCGGCAGTATCGATCGCCGTACGCGGCCAGAGTGCATTCACTCCGATGCCATCACGTTTAAACTCTTCAGCAAGCCCCAGAACGCACATGCTCATCCCATACTTCGCCATTGTGTAGGCAAGGTGTGGCTTAAACCATTTCGCTTTCATAGAGAGTGGAGGTGAGAGTGTCAGGATATGTGGATTGCGTCCCTCTGCGGCAGATTTCTTGAGGTGAGGAAGAGCGGCTTGAGAGGTAAGGAATGTTCCTCGCACATTGACATCGAACATCAAATCAAAGCGCTTTGCTGGAGTTGCAAGCGTCGGAGTCAGATTGATTGCACTTGCGTTATTGATGAGAATATCGATACCGCCGAAGGTTTCGATCGTCTTTGAAATAGCGGCTTCGATTTGTGCCTCGTCACGGATATCGCATTGAATTGCGAGTCCTTCTCCCCCAGCGGCATTGATCTCCTCGA
>DAINQZ010000063.1:0-3956 GCA_036742235.1 Candidatus Nanopelagicaceae bacterium
TTTCTGCTCCAAAGGCAGAAGCAAAAGCAGAGCCAACTCCTGCAAAGACAGAACCGGTTGTAGAGAAGCCAGCACCTGTTCAAGCACCAGTTGCTGCTGCACCAACTCCAAAGCCAACTGGCCCTGTTGATATTGCAGCGCTACGTAAGTTCTGGCCTGAAGTTATTGAGAATGTAAAGAAGCAACGTCGTCTTACCTGGTCTCTACTTTCTGCAAGTGCACAAGTTCTTGCCGTCGACGATAAGGCGATCACGATCGGCATCGTCAACTCAGGTGCACGCGATTCATTCATTCGTTCTGAATCTGATGTCATCTTACGTAAGGCCTTCGTCGAAGTTGTTGGCTTAGATCTCAAGATCGAGTGCATCGTTGATCCAACTGTAAATGCAGCAACGACAACACCAGAGCGCACTGTTGAAGATCCATCAGATAAAACCGAATTAACTGGTGCTGCCTTGCTCGCAAAAGAACTTGGCGCCAAAGTAATTAAGAAGACCTCAAACGATGTATGAAGGCGCGATTCAAGATCTGATCGATGAACTTGGCCGCCTGCCAGGTATCGGTCCTAAGTCTGCTCAACGCATTGCATTCCACATCATTCAATCCGAACGTGTAGATGTCACTCGTCTCGTCGATGTCCTGCGTACCGTTAAAGAGCGGGTGAAGTTCTGCACCGAATGCGGCAATATCTCTGAAGAAGAGCTCTGCCGAATCTGCCGTGATCCTCGCCGCGATGGCACACTCATCTGTGTTGTTGAAGAATCAAAAGACGTTATGGCGATCGAAAAAACTCGTGAATTCCGCGGTAAATATCATGTACTCGGTGGCGCAATCAGTCCGATCGATGGCGTTGGCCCAGAACAACTTCGCATTCGTGAATTGATGGTCCGCTTGGCGAACCCAGATATCGCCGAGATCATCATCGCTACCGACCCGAACCTCGAGGGCGAAGCGACAGCTTCCTACTTAATCCGCCAGATCCGCCCAATGGGTATCAAAGTCAGCCGTCTTGCCTCAGGACTTCCTGTTGGCGGAGACCTCGAATACGCAGATGAAGTAACTCTTGGCCGCGCATTCGAAGGCCGTCGCACCGTCGATTAAACTTTTACGGATTTATCTCACTATTTGGATAGCGTACGCAATCCACTATATGAGATTTTTCAGATCTTTCTCGGCTTTCGGCTTTTCTCTCTGATTTCATATACCCATGGGATTAATCGTTCAGAAGTATGGTGGCTCATCCGTCGCTGATGCCGAGGGCCTCAAGCGGGTAGCTAGCCGCATTGTGGCGACCAAGAAGGCGGGCCACCAGGTCGCAGTCGTCGTATCTGCCATGGGCGATACCACCGATGAATTGATCGATTTAGCTGAACAAGTCACCCCGATGCCAAATGGCCGCGAACTCGACATGTTGCTCACCGCTGGCGAGCGAATCTCGATGGCACTTCTTGCCATGGCGATCGGCAACTTGGGCCACGAAGCTCGTTCATTCACTGGATCACAAGCTGGCGTCTTAACTACATCAACACATGGCAAGGCGCGCATCATCGATGTGAAGCCAGGTCGAATTGTTGAGGCTTTAAATGATGGTGCGATCGCAATCGTTGCCGGCTTCCAAGGAATTAACCAAGATACAAACGATGTCACGACACTTGGTCGTGGTGGTTCAGATACGACTGCTGTTGCGCTCGCTGCCGCTCTCGATGCAGACGTATGCGAGATCTATACCGATGTTGATGGTGTCTACACGGCAGATCCTCGAATCGTTCCAACTG
Source organism: Candidatus Nanopelagicaceae bacterium (assembly GCA_036742235.1). GTDB lineage: Bacteria > Actinomycetota > Actinomycetes > Nanopelagicales > Nanopelagicaceae > PALSA-747. The sequence continues at coordinate 1,776 of DAINQZ010000063.1, forward strand.
CGCAGAAATTAGATTCTGTGACATATGAAGAGATGCTCGAACTTGCAGCAAGTGGCGCAAAGGTCTTGCACCTTCGTTGCGTTGAGTATGCCCGTCGCTATGACTTACCGATTCACGTCCGTTCATCATTTTCAAATCTCGAAGGCACTTGGGTGGTTAAGGATCATCCAGAAGGAGCAAATATGGAACAAGCAATCATCGCAGGAGTCGCTCACGATAAGAGCGAAGCGAAGATCACGATCGTCGGTGTTCCAGATCGCACTGGTGTCGCCGCTCGTATCTTCCAGACTATCGCCGATGCCGATATCAACATCGACATGATCGTGCAGAACGTTTCAGCTGCTGCAACTGGTCTCACGGATATCTCCTTCACCTTGCCAAAGAGCGATGGTCCTGAAGCGACTCGCATCCTGAAAGATATTCAAGGCGAGATTGGTTTCCACTCACTTCAGTACGACGATCAGATCGGAAAGCTCTCACTCGTCGGTGCCGGTATGCGTTCGCACCCAGGCGTAACAGCAACGTTTTTCGCATGTTTGGCAGATGCCGGACTCAATATCGAGATGATCTCGACCTCTGAAATCCGCATCTCGGTCATTGTTCGCGAGATCGATCTCGAGAAGGGCGTGAAGGCAGCCCATACCGCCTTCGAACTCGATGCAGATTCAGATGCAGTCGTATACGGAGGTAGCGGTCGATGAGTAAGAAACTTCCATCATTGGCAGTTGTCGGTGCGACCGGCGCAGTCGGAACCGTAATGCTCGATATCTTGACCAAGCGTAAGAATGCCTATGGCGAGATCCGTCTCATCGCCTCTGCTCGATCTGCTGGAAAGAAGTTGTGGTGCCGTGGTGAAGAACTCACCGTCGTGGCACTCTCACCTGAAGCATTCGATGGCATCGATATCGCGATGTTCGATGTGCCAGATGAGATCTCAGCTGAGTGGGCACCGATCGCCGCAGCACGTGGCGCAGTTGTTGTCGATAACTCAGGTGCATTCCGAATGGATCCAAAGGTCCCACTCGTTGTCCCAGAAGTAAATCCAAAGGATGCGCAGAAGCGCCCTAAAGGAATTATCTCTAATCCAAATTGCACGACGCTTTCGATGATCGTTGCAATGGGTGCGCTCAATAAGGAATTTGGTTTGAAGGAACTCGTCGTTGCTTCGTATCAAGCTGCATCAGGTGCAGGACAACCTGGTATCGATGCGCTTCGCGAACAGATCTCTGCAGTTGCCGGAACAAATGCGGGCGAAGCGACAGGTGATGTTCGTTCACTCGTTAAGGACTCTGGTCCATTCCCAGCACCACTTGCTCTCAACGTTGTCCCATGGGCAGGTTCGTTGAAGGAAGAGGGCTACACATCTGAAGAGCTCAAGGTTCGTAATGAATCCCGGAAGATCTTGGGTATGCCAAAGTTGAAGGTATCTGCGACCTGCGTTCGCGTCCCAGTTCTGACAACTCACTCACTCGCAGTTCACGCTACTTTCAAGACCGAAGTAAGCCGGAAAGCAGCGCAAAAGGTGCTTTCTAAGGCCCCTGGCGTGATCCTCGAGGATGATCCAGAGAAGAAGAAGTTCCCAACACCCAATGATGTTGTCGGAACCGATCCAACCTGGGTTGGCCGCGTACGTCAGTCACTCGATGATAAGAAGTCACTTGATCTCTTCTTGTGTGGCGACAACCTTCGTAAAGGTGCAGCGCTCAATACCGCTCAGATTGCAGAACTCGTCGCTGCTGAATTTGGTAAGGCTAAAAAGAAGAAGTAGTTAGATACTCGCTTCCAAGGTAATAAGACTTACCTCGGGTGGCGATGCAACTCTGATTCGGGCAAAGGGTGATGTCCCCATGCCTGCTGAAACGTTGAGCCATGCCTCGCCTTTTTGAACACTCACGCCACGTGCACGCGACTTTGGTAGATCACAGTTTGTTGTGAGCGCCTTTGATCCACCAGGCCATGGCAATCGAACTTGGCCACCATGTGTATGTCCAGCGAAGATGACATCGAGATCATCTCGGTTCATCGCATCAAGTACGCGCTTATATGGTGCATGAGTAACTCCGATCGCAAGATCGCAATCTGCTGCAGGTCCTGCAACTAGGTTGTAATCATCGCGATTGAGATGAGCATCATCGGTACCACGGGCTTCAATCCTTGAACCGTTGATAGTGATCATCGCTC
>DAINQZ010000064.1:0-1371 GCA_036742235.1 Candidatus Nanopelagicaceae bacterium
CACTTGGGCTGCCAATTACCCCATACCCCACCAAAATCGACGTTCTCACGCCTATCTCGGAAGGGCTAAGAATAGCCGAACTTTGCCTAGCTTTCGAACGGCCTAGATTGCTTAGATGGCCGCGCGAATACGGGCGAGCGACTTCTCCGGACCCAGCAACTCCATGGATTCAAAGAGCGGTGGCGAGATGTGGCTACCTGTCACTGCGATACGGAGGGCGCTAAAAGCGATACGTGGCTTAAGTCCGAGCTCCTCGATCAGCGCCGTGCGGAGTACTGCCTCAATTCCGGCATGATCCCAGATCCCGGTAGCTGCGAGATTCGTCAGGCGCTGCGCTGAAATTGTCAGGACCTGCTTTGAGGCCTCATCAACAATCTTTGCAGCCGACTCCGGCTCAATTGAAAAATCAGTAACGAAGAGGAAATTGAGAAGGGCCGGAATCTCACTCAACGTTGTGATCCGCTCCTGAATGATCGGAAGTGCCTTCTTTACAAGTGCAACATCAGCCGGAGAATCTGTCGCCACGCCACTTCGTCTTAAGAAGGGCATCGACCATTCAAAGAATGATTCAAGGGTCAAGGCGCGAATCTTGTCGCCATTGATCGCCTCAAGTTTCTTCATATCAAAACGTGCTGGCGAACTATGAACTCGCTCTACCGTGAAGAGCTCCGTGAGCTCCTTCATCGTGACATTTTCACGATCTTCACCTGGCGACCAGCCAAGTAGTGCGAGATAGTTACAAATCGCTTCGGGCAGATATCCAGCATCTCGGTACCAGGCGATGGAAGTTTCTCCGTTGCGCTTTGAGAGCTTGGCATTATCTTGGCCCATCACAAAGGGAAGGTGAGCGAAGAATGGATAATCTTCAGGCTTCACTCCCATTGCATCGTAAACCCGCAATTGACGTGGAGTTGAAGAGAGTAGATCTTCACCGCGTAGAACATGGGTTACCTGCATCAAAACATCATCGACAGCGACTGCCAGTGTGTAGAGAGGTGAGCCATCGTTACGAACTAAGACAAAGTCCGGAACGTATTGATGTTCAAAAGTTACATCGCCACGAATGAGATCGGTGAAGGTGGTTGAACCATCGGGCATACGCATGCGCAGTACTGGCTTGCGACCCTGTGCCTTAAAGGCTTCGACTTGATCGGAAGTGAGATTACGACAATGGCCGTTATAGCCAGGGGCGACGTTCGCAGCTCGTTGAGCCTCTCGAACCGCTTCTAACTCTTCCGCTGAGCAATAACAATGATAAGCATCGCCTTGCTCTAGAAATTTAGCTGCCCAATGAGCATAGATATCGAGGCGTTGGCTCTGCAGATAAGGGGCGTTCGCTCCCCCGACTTCAGGGCCCTCATCCCAATCAAG
>DAINQZ010000064.1:1471-3881 GCA_036742235.1 Candidatus Nanopelagicaceae bacterium
GCATACTTCTCCTTTGGCACATCTTTACAGATGCGAGAGATGACGATGGCGAGCTCGCCTTCATAATCGATGCTCGGCGCCATCGCTGGCCACTGGATTATCTCTTCAGGTCCGATGACTGAGGTGTTGGGTTTTAAGAAAATAATGGGTTCATCTGGAACAACAGAGTTCATCTCGGCTGCGTGATCGGCGTAGTTCTTTCCTACACAGACAACCTTGCTGCGAGGAATCACTGGTGCGAGCAACCGAACATCCTCGAGGGCTACCTTCGTCTCTGTCGGCACGATTCCCGAGTAGATGGGATCGCCCTTAATGACGAGGATCTCGCCTTGGTCGTTGAGGACACCAAAGTGTGGATCGCTACCTAGGCCGGCACTAGCGGGCGGGGAGAATCGAACGATACGCATGGGGTGAGCCTACAACTTCACGAGGGCCATCATGCTCGTGCTTGCGAGTCAGCCTCATCACTTCTAGTCGCAAGGATAAATGCAATGCGATGACGACGACCGACGGGCCGTTCGGCCGTTAATCGCCATCCGGCAATTGTGATCGTGCTACCGGGAATCGGAACGCCGCCAAGCTCCTTCGCCAATAGACCTCCGAGGCTATCAACATCCTCTCGCTGGCCATCCGTCAATTCAATCTTGCACGCATCCTCAAAATCCTCAATGTGCAGGCGAGCAGAGAGCCGCACGCTGCCATCATTGAGCCAATCCACTTCAGGTGCTTCAAGATCATATTCATCGGCGATCTCACCAACGATCTCCTCCAGAATATCTTCAATCGTAATCAAACCCGCTGTGCCACCATATTCATCGATCACAATCGCCATATGAATCTGGTCCTTCTGCATCTCCTTCAAGAGTTGTGCGGCAGTCTTCGTCTCAGGAACGAAGGTGGCAGGACGGGAGTGCGCATCTACGGTCTCAGTCTGTTCAGATTCGTGATGCTCATGAACACGTCTAGCAAGATCCTTCACATAAGCGATACCAGTGACATTATCCAAATTTTCAGTGATGACAGGGATGCGGGTGAAGCCAGATCGGAGTGCGAGTGAGAGGCCTTGACGTACCGTCTTATCCCCTTCGATCCAGACCATATCGGTGCGAGGAACCATCAATTCGCGTACGAGCGTATCGCCCAAATCAAAGACGGAATGGATCATCTCGCGTTCGGAATCCTCCATCAATCCGCGCTCACTCGCTTCATCAACCATATCTCGGAGCTCGGCTTCATTCGTATAGTGGCGAATTCCAATTCCACGGCCAGCAGTGAAGAGATTTATGGCGGAGTGAAGAATCCGGTCTAACGCTTTGAAGAACGGATGATGGGCAGCTAAATATCCTAAGAGAAATACTGGGATCGCAAGGAGGCAGATCACCAAGAGATCATTAGCGAGGTTCATGAACGAGAACTCTTCCATCGCGCCAAAATGCCATCTTGCAATTCAAACATAACAACTTCTTCTGCCTTCTCAGCATGGTCATAACCTAAGCAGTGGAGAAGGCCATGGATGGTGAGCAAGGCGAGTTCGTCGGCGAGAGAGTGTTTCACCGCTTGCTTGGCAGCAAAATCTGGACAGAGCACGATATCCCCAACGATGCCAGGGCCATCAGCGGCAGAGTTCGGCAGCAGCTCATCCATTGGAAAGGAGAGAACATCCGTGGGACCTTCGAGATCCATCCACTCCACGTGGAGTTCGCTCATGCGATCTTCATCAACGACCGTGATACTCACATCTGACTCCGGATGAATGCCCATGGCGTCCAAAGTGAACTCAGCCACTGAGATGAGGGCTGCCTCATCGCAGGCAGAGTTAGATTCGTTTGAAAGTTCTATAGCCATCAGTTGTGCCCTTGCTCTCTGAATCATCGAAGCGTCCATAAGCCTCGACGATATCGCCCACAAGGCGGTTGCGAACCACATCTTCAGAGTTCAAGTGTGAGAACGAGATATCTTCCACATCGCTCAAAACATTCTGAACTACCGCAAGTCCCGACTTCGCATAATTCGGTAGGTCTACTTGAGTTACATCGCCAGTAATGACCATCTTCGAGCCAAAACCAAGGCGAGTGAGGAACATCTTCATCTGCTCGGGCGTCGTATTCTGCGCTTCATCGAGAATGACAAAGGCATCATTTAACGTACGTCCGCGCATATATGCCAGTGGTGCAATTTCGATAACGCCCGATTGCATCAACCGTGGAATCGACTCTTGATCGATCATGTCGTGAAGAGCATCAAAGAGCGGCCGTAGATATGGATCGATTTTCTCGGAGAGCGTGCCTGGAAGGAATCCGAGCTTCTCTCCGGCCTCAACTGCTGGACGGGTCAAGATAATTCGATTGACCTCTTTAGCTTGCAGGGCTTGAATCGCCTTCGCCATCGCAAGATAAGTCTTACCTGTACC
>DAINQZ010000065.1:0-3744 GCA_036742235.1 Candidatus Nanopelagicaceae bacterium
TCTTCGTACTTTTTTCTTTCATGAAGAGACGTATCGCTAATCGCTTTCGGCAGATTGTTTCTGGTTCGCCAGATGGCCGGCCCGACTGGGTGAAGCAGATCGATATCGGTGACGACGTTGGTTTATTCGGAGTAGATAGCCCAGTCTGGAAAGTTCATGGCGATATCGCAACTCTCGTTGGTGGAGTTCGTGCCCTCTTACTCCAAGCAGCACATCCGGCCGCGTTGACTGGCGTTGCCGAACATTCACGATACGAGACCGATCCACTTGGTCGCCTTGCGGGTACTTCGCGCTGGTTAACCATCACAACATTTGGATCGACCGAAGCGATCGCTCGTGAAGCTGCCCGCGTCAATGAGATGCACAAACGAGTCACGGGTGATTACCAATCAAAATCTGGAAGCACTTCTCCCTATAAGGCATCTGATCCACGGTATTTGCTCTGGGTGCATTGCGCCTTCACGGACTCATTTCTGCAGACGCATTTGGAATTTCACCCACGCTTTAGTGATGGTGATGAGTATGTCAGGCAGTGGTCGAAGAGCGCAGTGGGTCTTGGTCTAACCTCGGCGCCACAAAGTATGGCTGAATTGAAAGCGGTGATGGATAACTTTGCCGATGAAGAGCTGGCGCCATCTCAGCACACGGCCAACGTCGTTCGATTTATCTTGAAGCCACCGCTTGGTATCGGCCCTCTCGTCTTCTATCGCTTCCTTGCTAAGTCGGCGGTCTACTCGCTCACTCCAAAGCAACGAGAGATCTTGGGGCTCAAGCAGGTCAGTAAGGCATGGGTTGTTGCTGCTACATGTCTATTAGGACTTCTCTCGTGGACGCTGGGCAAGGAATCCCCAAGCCAAGAGGTGGCCCGGGCTCGAATCGCCAGGATTGAGGCGAAGAAGATTTAGTTGAATATTCAACTAAATGGATGTAGCATTTTGACATGAGCGAAATCCAGGGGAGTACAGAGCGAGCAGCAGCCCTCTATTTGAGCCATGGCGCACCACCACTACTTGACGATGCGATCTGGGGCGGCGAACTCGCTGCGTGGAGCAAGCAACTTGTGAAGCCAAAGGCGATCTTGATCGTCAGTGCTCACTGGGAATCAGCACCACTGTCACTCAGTGCTACCGAGCCAGGCGTTCCTCTCATCTACGACTTCGGTGGATTCGCACCAAGGTATTACCAACTTCAATATCCGGCGCCCGTCGCACCAGAATTGGCCGCACGCATCAAAGCCTTAGTAGGCGAACCAATTGTTGAGCATCGCCGTGGATTAGATCATGGCGCTTATGTGCCGTTGATGAAGCTCTATCCAGAAGCTGATGTCCCAGTCATTCAGATGTCGATCCCAACCTTTGATCCAGAGAAACTCTTCAATCTTGGGCGCAAGCTCGCACCACTTCGCGATGAAGGCATCATGATCATCGGCAGCGGATTCATGACTCATGGATTGCCATTCCTGCGCGATTGGTCGATCAATGCGACACCACCAGGTTGGTCAAAAGAGTTCGATATCTGGGCGAAGGAAGCGCTCGATCGCGGCGCAGTAGATGAGTTAATGAATTACAAGTCACTTGCCCCGGGTATGCCATATGCGCATCCAACAGTCGAACACTTTGCACCGATCTTCATCACCTTAGGAGCTGCGGCAGTTGCTGATGTCGCACCAGATACAACGATCGATGGATACTGGATGGGGCTTAGCAAGCGCTCATTCCAAGTTGCTTAATTACTTATTACGCTCCGACCTTGCCTGCGTAGAAGCGGCCTAAGAAGTCTGCTTTGAGATCATAGAAATCGCCATTAGTGATGGCATCACGCATCTGATCCACTAAGCGCACAATAAAGCGCTCGTTATGAATCGTAGCCAAAGTCGATGCGAGCATCTCCTTCGCCTTGAAGAGGTGGTTGAGATAGGCGGCGGTGTAATGCTTGCAGGTGTAGCAATCACAGCTCTCATCGATAGGGGAGAACTGGCGCGAATACTTACTATTAGTGAGGTTTACGCGGCCATCCTTGGTAAAGACGGCACTTGTGCGCGCCTGGCGCGATGGCGCAACGCAGTCAAAGGTATCGGCGCCGTTTTCGACTCCGACGAAGAGGTCATCAGGTTCGCCGATGCCAAGTAAGTGGCGCGGCTTGTTATAGGGCAACTCTTCGCAGAGCCAGCTCACGATCGTTCCGAGCTTCTCCTTGTCGAGCGCTCCACCAAGACCAAAACCATCAAAGGTAATTCCATCTTCATCGAGTCCTGATAAATCTTTAGCCGCTTTACGACGGAGGTCTTCATATTGAGCACCTTGCAAAACTCCGAAGAGCGCCTGGTAAGGCTTATCAGATCTGACTTGAGTGAGGCGGCCATGTTCAACCAGACAGCGCTTCGCCCAGAGTCGGGTGCGCTCTAATGATTTCTGCTGATAGCCACGAGTGTTGTGCAAGGTAGTGCACTCATCGAATGCGAACATGATGTCAGCACCCAATTGGTGTTGGATACCGATCGAAACCTCGGGAGTAAAGCGATGGATAGATCCATCCAAGTGTGATTTGAAGGTAACGCCATCATCATCAACGTGCGCAAGGCGATCTTTTCCTTCAGCAATAACTTGATCATCGCGGAAGGTATCTTCATTCATCGCAATAACTTTTTTAAAGCCAACTCCGAGTGAGAGAACTTGGAACCCGCCACTATCGGTGAAGGTAGGGCCAGACCAATTCATGAACTTGCCAAGGCCGCCTGCTTCATCAACGATATCTGGACCAGGTTGAAGATAGAGATGGTAGGCATTTGCAAGGAGCGCTTGCGCACCAAGGTCGCCCATGGATTCTGGAAGAACAGCTTTCACGGTCGCCTTCGTGCCAACCGGAATAAATGCAGGTGTTTGGATTACGCCATGCGGGGTAGTGATCTCACCCGTGCGTCCTAGTGCGCCATCTAGCTGAACCTTCTTCTCGTAAGAGAAGGTTTTCTTGGTTTGGGCGCTCACTCGCTCTACTCTACCTTTATGTCCAATACGCCCGCTACGAAGTCACGTCTTCCACTCAATTATTGGAAGCTCTGGAGCGCAACCTTTATCTCCAATATCGGCAATGGCGTTACCGCAGTGGCATTCCCATGGCTTGCATCTTCCCTCACGCGATCACCGCTCACTATCGCGATTGTTGGCTTAATGAGCCAACTGCCATGGCTACTCTTCACGCTGCCGGCAGGAGTAATTACCGATCGAGTCGATCGGAAGAAGATCATTGTTGCGATGGATATTTTACGTGGAGTTGTTACGGCACTCGCCACAATAGTTCTTGTAGTACATCGAAATGAATTTAATCAGGTGAAGAACCCGCTCAGCGCCCATCATGGAAACTCAACCCACCTCATTCTTGCAACGATGATGATTGCAAGCTTCTTGTTGGGGGCCGCAGAAGTTCTGGGCAATAACTCGTCTCAGACCTTTATGCCAGAGGTTTTGGCGGAAGAAGATTTAGCCAAGGGTAATGGCCAGATGTGGTCTGCTGAATATCTGACAAATAGTTTTATTGGACCAGCTCTCGGATCTCTTCTCTTGGGCGTTTCGATCTACCTCCCATTTCTTGTTGATGCCGGATCATTCTTTGCTTCCGCCGCACTTATCTCTTTGATCACCGTGCAGGCCCGTGCCATTCTGAAGTCGCAAAAAAGTAAAGATCTCAAGGGCTCTGCTGCGTTTTTCGCCGAACTCAAAGAAGGATTCTCATGGTTGATGGGCCATG
>DAINQZ010000066.1:0-3665 GCA_036742235.1 Candidatus Nanopelagicaceae bacterium
GCTGCTCGAATGTCTGAACGATTCGGCCGAGGCCGCGTCATGGGTGTGAGCATGTTGGTTCAATGCCTGCTCTGGGTCGCAACATCTTTCTTAACAAATATCGTTCCCTTTGTACTCATGGGAATCATCATGACGGGGCTCGGTACTTATTGGAATATCTTGATTATGGCTACGTATCAGGAACTTATTCCAACCAAGCTCTACGGGCGTATCCATGGGACTCGACGAACTCTTGTGTGGGGAATGATGCCCTTTGGATCGCTACTCGGTGGATGGGTCTCCACTTTCGGACTTCGAATTCCGATCTTCATCGGAGCAGTTCTTGCTACTTTGATAAGTGCTTTGAACCTAAAGTTCTTACTGCGCCTCGTGGATTTCGCATCGACTGTAAATCATGATGCTGATAGCGAAGCGGAGCTATAGACCGTTTGAGCCAATCCGCACAGATGGCCAACCAGAGCCCTGTTCAGAGATTAAAGCGTTTTGGAGTACGAGAGATAATCCTTCGCGACGCCATCTTCTACGAAGTAGCTTTTAAGGATGCCTTCGAAGTTCCAGCCGACCTTTGAGAAGACTCGTTGCATTGCCAGATTTGAACTCTCGGTCGAGCCTTCAATGCGATGGAAGTTGCGGGCCTGCGCCCACTCCCATAAGAGTTCAAGGGCACGCGTTCCCGCGCCGGTTCCACGCTCGGACTCCAAAATATCTACTCCAACATGAACCACACCTGGTGGCATTGAGTAGTGACAGCGGCGGAGTTGGATATCGCCAATAACTTTTCCATCTCTCGCCAGCGCTAGGTGGTGGTAATGACCCTTCCACTCTGGGTCGCTCTCAATCAGTTCTTGAAGATGGAGTCGATCCTCTTCTTGAGTGAGACCGCGGATATCTGCGGCAATCAGAGCCTCACCTGCTCCGTATTCGCGAAGTTCATATTTATCTGTGACGTTCATGGCGATTAATCTTTCTGCAGTTGTGCTCGGATCTGGTTTGCGTGATCTAAAGGATGTTGGGTGTATGTCTGAAGCCAGGTCTTGATTGAGTAAGGACCTGATTCGCTATGGACTCCTGAGTTCTCTAATTGATCAATCGAAAGACGCTTGATGATCTCAAGTGAAGATGCCCGAACAGATTTGATAACTTCGAGTGAAATGTCGACAGGAAGTTCCTTATAACCCAAGGTCTGGTTCTCACCCCAGATCGCCTCTTCATAGCCTTGAATCTGAGTACCCGGTTCGGCGATGAGACGTCGCAACCTGGCATAGGACTGGGCTTCGCTATCGGCAACGTGATGAACGACCTGACGCGGACTCCATCCATGGCCATCTGTGAGATCGAGCGCGACTTCCTCTATCGAGTTAGCAAGAGTGAGAAATTCAAAAGTTGCTTTCTCGTACTCGAGTGCGGCTTGCTTGAGATCCATAGAAATTCTTCAGATCTCGCTCTTTGTGACCACGTTTGCCCGAACCTTGCGTGCCAATGCGTACCCGAGCAATCCGACGAAGAGGTCGACTGCAATAGTGCCAAGGGTAAAGAGTTCTACTCGGCCGCGTGAGAGACCCCAAATATCGTTAAAGCTGTAATCGATCCCGAGCCATCCCTCGATTGTTCCGGGGAAAACCACGCCAAATGAGCCGATAACAATGTAGGCGAGTGCAACGCTGCCCATGATCTGGAAGCCACGTTTTCCACCAGGAACAACAAATGGACGCTTTACTTCAGGAAACTTCCTATTCAACTTCATGATCGCTGGAATGATCAGAAGATAAGAGACCAAGAGCGTCGAGACTGCGCATGAGAGAACAACCTTGAAGATCGCACCAGTATCGCCATTCACCAATTGCATTCCCGCGATCAAGAAGAGCGATGCCATCACACCTGAGAGCGCATTCACTCGAATAGGTGTACCAAAGCGTTCGCTAAATTCGCCAAACCAACCATTCATGAACGCACCATCAGCTGAAGCAATAGCCTGAACGCGATCCGTAGCCATCATCCACGATGATCCCAACCCTAAGAGTCCGAAGATGAATAGTGCAGCAGCGAGAGCGAGTAAGAACTTGCTTGCTCCCCCGTAGACACTAAAGACAGTCTCTACCGCGCTCATGAACCCTGATAGTCCGCCAACATCTTTGCGTGGCACAACCAGAAGGATCGCAAGAACAGGAAGGAGATATGCGAGGGCAGAGACGATGCTGCCGATTCGAATGGATGGCGCAGTGTCCATCTGTGGGTCATACATCTCACCTGATGCAGCATTTGGTGCTTCAAATCCAACATAGGAGAAGAGAATGATAGGAGCTACTCCCATAAAGCCAGCGACAGATGGTGCTAATCCCCCAAAGTCGAAGGGCTGGAATCCATGTTTGATGCCATAGATCGCCGTCGTTAAAACCATAATCACAAGAACTGCGATCTTCGCATAAGCCGCATAGTTAATGATCTTCTTGCCGCTCTTAAGGCTGATCATTGCCAATCCAATGGCAATCCAAATAAAGGCGAGCTTAAATATCCATTCAATTGAAGTATTGCTCTTGATATGGACGATGTAGGAACTGAACGCCTCGTAGGCGATAAAGCAGAGTGATCCACCGAGCCAGAGTGGATTGGTGATCCAGTAGAGAACTGACGCAATTCCCGCGGGCAAGCGACCGTAAGCGAACTTCACCCACTGATAAGGGCCACCTTCTTCTGGAAATGCCGAACCTGTCTCGGCCATCATCAGCGCATTCGGGATCATGAAGGTGATGACGATAACGATCGCCCAAAAGAGAGATTGCGAACCACCAGCAGCGATACTGCCGATAGTGTCGAGTGAGATGTAGGCCGCGATGATGAAGAGAATGATGTCGATACGGCCTAAGGACTTAACAAGGCGGTTCTCTTGTTCGGCAGCGAGTTTGGTCAGGTGGGTCTTAGCGTTCATGTTCACGGCAAAACTCTATTCGGCTGAAGCCTCTTTGAGTACCCCTTACATTTCAAGAAGTGAGAAACCTCAGTAATTCGTAAGCGATATGAGCGACCAGGGAAGCCTCATTAGGTATCCTGAAGACTCCAAAATAGAGAAGGAATACAGATGAAAATTGCACTCGATATCTTCGGAGCACTGCTCGCCTTTGCCGCAATTGGCTCAGCCATCGCCAAGCTCAAGAAGGTCCCAGATATCATGGCGGCTATGGCCTCTGTTGGAGTGAAGCCGAATCAGATCCCAGTTCTTGCACTCCTTGAGATCGCTGGCGGTTTGGGAATCATCGTAGGAATCTGGAGCAAGCCTCTCGGAACTCTCGCTGCAGCTTGCCTAGTTCTCTACTTCCTCGGGGCAATGTTTTCTCACATCAGCAAGAAGCATAAGCCTGCTGACTTTGGCGCTGCACTCGGTATCTTGATCATCGCCGTAGTGACAACAGTTCTTCAGTTAAAGCGCTAAGTCGCCTGACTATTTGCTTCGATCTGAAACTATCCAACGTCGAAAAGGTCCACTGCTAAATACATAGACCTTCGCCGTGCGTTTGCCATAAACGGCGGCGAATTCTTTACCCTTCTTGAGGCGAAGAGTGCCCAGCATCACGACACCCGGAATGCCAGTGCCTGGGGCTCGGAAACCCTGCATCCCGTCCTGTCCGACCCAAGGATTATCTATCTCTTTCACAGAGACTAAAGAACTT
>DAINQZ010000067.1:0-3626 GCA_036742235.1 Candidatus Nanopelagicaceae bacterium
TTGCATCCATTGGATCTCAATCTCGCCCTATAGATCGCATCGTTGCAGTAGATACGGCCTCGGTTGATACATCACAAAAATTATTAAAGTCTGCCGGCATCACAACCTTCCTTGAAGATCGGGAGATGGGTTATGGCGATGCGATCGAACATGCGCTCGCTCTCACACCAGCCATCGCAAGCCCTGAAGGCAATCACAGTAATGAGTGGATTTGGCTCATCCATGATGATTGTGCACCAGATCGTGATGCGCTGAAGTTATTGCTGGAAGCCGTCGAGGAGCGACCACAAGTTGCGATCGCTGGACCAAAGCTTCGCGATTGGTATGACCGCGATCGCCTGCTCGAAGTCGGTCTATCAATTGCCGGCAACGGTTCTCGCTGGACTGGCTTAGAAGCTAACGAACAAGACCAGGGTCAACACGATTCAATTAAAGAAGTGATGTCGGTGAGTACGGCTGGCGCATTGATTCGAAGAAGTGTCTTTGAAGAATTAGGCGGCTTGGATATTAATCTCGCACTCTTCCGAGATGATGTTGATCTTGGGTGGCGTGCACACGTGGCTGGATATCAAGTTATCTGCGTCGAGCAGGCCGTTGCATTTCACGCCGAAGCATCAGCAAGTGAGCGCAGACGAGTCGATGTCTCTGAGGCATTCCTCCATCGTCCGCTATTACTCGATCGTCGCAACGCTGCGTATGTGCTCTTAGTGAATTCAACCTGGTGGCTCCTTCCTTGGATTGCACTGCAACTCTTCGTTACGAGCGTCGCGCGAGCGATCATTAATTTATTGGCAAAGCTCCCTGGCTACGCTGGTGATGAAATTGCAGCAGTTGCGCTGCTTTTGGCACACCCAGCTGAGCTAGTACAGGCACGGAGGGCGCGAAAGAAGAAGCGATTGCTCTCTGCCCGAGTAGTCTCACATTTCATCCCTTCAACGTGGAGCCAACTCCAGATCGCCTTTGAACGCGCAGGTTCTGCAATCGCTGCCTGGATCGCCCCGGTTGTCGCACGTAGAGAGCAACAGAGCAATCTAGAGACTCCTCAAGCTCTCGCACTTGATAGTGATGATGATTCTGAAGAGATTGATGTACTCACAGTTGAGACCGGCTCGTTGTGGAAGGCGCTCATTCGTAAACCACAATTCCTTATTGCGTTTATGATCGCCGCGATCTCACTTATTGCATCGCGTGGACGATTCGGCTCGCTATCCGGCGGTGCCCTGGCGCTCTCTCAAGGAAGTGGCTTAGACCTGCTTCATCGATATTCAGAGTCCTGGCACTTGGTGGGTCTGGGATCTGCCGCTCCAATGCCGCCGTGGATTGCAGTGCTTGGAATATCTTCAATCCTGACACTAGGAAATTTGCCGCTCTTAATCATGCTTATTTTTCTCTTTGCGCCGGCAATCTCTTTCCTTGCGATTTATCGAGTTTTACTTCGCCAAGGAGTAGAACGAAATTACGGGTTGGTCGGCGCCGCAATCTATTCAGCATCACCGCTCTTGTGGGCATGTATTAATCAGGGGCGACTAGGAACGCTCTTTGTTCTTCAGCTCGCCCCTACACTCCTGTCGCTCAGCCCATTCTCACGAGAGCGAGATAGATCAACCTGGCGACGGATCTTTTCGATCTCGCTCCTTGCGGGTGTTATCGGATCATTCTCACCTCTGCTCTTAATTGTCTGGGCTGCAATGCAGCTCGTCATCCTCATCCAATCGCTGATCGAACGCCGCCATCAAATGCGAGAGTTGGGTTGGGTTAACGTTCTCTTCTCAGATCTACTCGATGGTTCAAAGCGTCGGTTCGCTCTCCTCGTGACGCCATTACTTTTGACCTTCCCCTGGTCAGCCTCTCTTCTTATCCATCCGACTCAGATACTTCTCGAGCCTGGAATTCCGCTCTCATCAGGTGGTCGATTCGCCCTGGCACTCTTTAACCCTGGTGGCATCTCGGCACCTCCGGTCTGGATCGTCACACCCTTCGTGCTCATGTTGGGAATAACACTTCTCGTTGATCGGCTCCGCAACAACGGCCTTGTCGTCAGCGGGGTTGTAGCGAGTGCGATCGCGATTAGTCAGATCACAGTCACTGGGCATGGAAGCTCGACTAAGGCGTGGAGTGGACCACTCATTGCGATAGCGATGATTCTCTTACTTGCCCCGACTCTTATCTTCGCTCAAGAGAATTTACCAACGCTCTCCGATCGTCGAGTAGGGCTTCGCCACTTCGCATGGGCTGCATTGGCAGTTGTTGTTGTGACTAATGTGATCGCTATGCCGATGTGGGCTGCGACCGGAGGAGCGAACTCACTCGTGACATCGAAAGCCACATCGGATGTACCGGCCTTCGTAACGGCGCTGCAACTGACCCCAGCCCGCCCTAAGACTGTAGTGCTACATGCAACGGATAGCGAGATTACGTACTTCTTTACAAGAGGCGCTGGGATTTATCTAGGTGATGCAGATGTTGCTGTCGGTCTCCCAACGACGGTCAGCCAAGCGATGACTGACCTCGTTTCAGGTTCTGGTCTCACATCTGCAAAGACACTCGGTCTCTATGGAGTGCAGTATCTCTATCTTCAAAGTCCAGCGCCGAGTTCATTAGTTCGCTCGATAGACGGCATTGGAGGCTTCTCTCGATTGTCAGCGACGACGAGTGGAACGCTCTGGCGAGTACTTAAGAGCAGCCCTCGTGTTCTCTTCGTTGGAGCCACGGGAACCCAAGTTGCGCTTGATTCACATGATGTAAGTGCGAATGCATTAGTGCCATCTGCTGGCGTTGTTCAACTTGCTGAAAAGTATGATCAGAGTTGGCGTTTACTTCTTGATGGTCGCCCTATTCCACTCGAACGATCTCCGAATGACCTTCCGGTCTTTACCATTCCACAATCGGGGCAAGTCGCGCTCTCTCACGATGGAACGCTCCGTCGAGCGCTCATCTCGATCGAACTTATTACCCTCATATTTGCCTTAGTTATGGCGCTACCCGCAGGTAGACGCCGCCGTGATGTCTCTGTCCCAGAGGTGATCTCATGAACTTTCGATTGAAGGGACGCGATAAGGCCTTCGTTGCTCTCGCGCTCATCGCTGCTGGGGTAGGCGCTTCTTATATCGTTCCATCGGAGCAGCGCGCTGCAGTGGTTGCGAGCAGTTACCTGGCGCAAGCCTGTCCTGCACTCAGTACTGCTGGTACCAACGTTGCCTCACTTCCCTCAAAGAATTTAGGTATTCGATACCTTGATGGAAAGAGCCTCACAGCCACACGGACCTCCCTTACGCAGATCTCACTTGGTAAAAATGCAGTACTCGTTGATAGCAATCCCGGAAATTCGCTCCTCTTCTCATCGCTCGCTTCGGTTGGAGTTGCCGCCGTTGGATGTAGCGCTGGAAATCCAGATGAATGGTTTATTGGTGGATCTGGTGGGCTAACTAGTAAAGGGCAATTGGATCTTGTAAATTCGGGCCTCGGTGAATCGATTGTTGATATTTACCCATTTACTTCTAAGCAAGCACTTGCCAAGGTATCGGTGCAAGTGAAGGCGAATTCCTCTGCAACGGTTGCACTTGATGCGCTGGCTCCAGGCGAGGATTCGATGGCTCTTCATGTTGTCACTCGCACGGGTAGAGTCT
>DAINQZ010000068.1:0-3516 GCA_036742235.1 Candidatus Nanopelagicaceae bacterium
AAATCTGTTTCTAGGCGGGCAGTAACAGCCGGGGCGCGAATTAACCACATTAACTTTCCAAGGGCCTCATCAAAGGCCAGCGAGAGCAGGCCGCCATGCGCCAAGCCAGGTGCTCCTTGATGATTCTCCGTCACTGTAAATACAGCGGTGAGATCTTGGCCTTCTCCTACATGTGCAACAAGATGCAACCCGGTCGGATGAAGTTCTCCGCAACCAAAACAGTGGCCGAAGTGAGACGGGATCTTTGTTCCAGATGGCGGCGCCTTCGGATGTCGAGGTGGGATTACTGCCTCTTCTGGCGGGACTGTACTCGGCACTCTGCTCACGGGAAGTAGCCTACTAGTTGGCGATTCGAGGGTAAGTTAATCTCATGAGCGAATCGGGCCGAATCGAGAGTCAGAAGATCTTATGGCGCGATCCATGGCCGATCTGGCTCTGGCTCTTCCTGCTTTTCTTAGCTGCTTCGCTCTCCTTGGCTGTTGAGGCAGCGCTGGGCAATCGGGCAGCGATCGTAATCTCCGTGATTCAAGCACTGCTCTTGATCTGGGCTAGTTTCACAACGCCTCTTCGGATTGAAGTAAGTGACGAGAAAATTCGTGTGGGGCGAGCCGTAATCGAACGCAGATTCATCGCCGCTGTCCGAGAACTTGATTCTAAGGAGATGGCGCTCACTCGCGGCCGAGATGCTGATCCACGGTGTTGGATGGCGCTGCGTTTCTGGGTAGGTACGGGAGTAAAGATTGAGATCAACGATCGGAAAGATCCGACGCCCTATTGGTTAGTGAGCACAAAAAAGGCGGCTGCCGTAGCAACCGCCCTGATGAATCCGTAAAACCAGAGTACGTTATTCGCAATCCTTACAGACTGCTTTAGCGCCTTCACCCTTTGCAAGTTGAGTGATGTGGTGAACAAGGAAGCAACGAGAACAGGTGAACTCATCTTCTTGCTTTGGAACAACGCGAACTGCGAGTTCTTCACCTGAGAGATCTGCACCTGGAAGTTCGAGATTCTCAGCAGCCTCTTCCTCATCGATATCTACCTGACCAGATTGAGCATCTGCTCTACGGGCCTTGAGCTCTTCGAGCGACTCTTCATGTAACTCTTCATCCGTTTTTCGCGGGGTGTCGTAATCCGTTGCCATGGCACCTCCTCCTACATCCTTGGTTCTGCTTTAATGCTCGGCGCCTCGGTCAATTAACCAAAGCGGTACAGGGCGGATAGTGTCGTATAACTGCGCCTTATGCCAATGAACGCTCGGCGTGTTGCATTTATTCCCCGCAGCAGACGCTCAAGACTGCCTGAGCGCTGAGAATTACTAGCGAGAGAGGCGGAGGGCTTCGATCCCGCGTGCTTCAAGGCGTGAGAAGTGCACCTCGCGCTTATCGTTGAAGGTCGCGACCTCATCCGCTGACTTCTTCAAAAATGCAGCGAGTTCATCTCGAGCAGCAGCGCCATCTCCAGAGAGAGTTGTTAAATCGAAGATTCCCCATGCCCGAAGTACCGGCATCACAACATCTTCAAGATGAAGCTGAAGATCATAGATTCCAGCAAGGGCAATCTGGACAGACTTTCTTCCCCATCCTGGCATTCCAGCGCCAGGCATCTGGAAGTTGATAAGAACATCAGTGATTGCGCGCATCGCATGGTTTGGTTCAAGTTTGAGTGCCTCGGCAAGAAGATTGCGATAAAAGAGCATGTGAAGGTTCTCGTCGAGAGCTACGCGAGCGAGCATTCCTTCGCAGATCTCATCTTGAGAGATGCGGCCAGTATTGCGGTGAGAAATTCTTGTCGCCAATTCTTGGAAGGTGACATATGCGACGGTATGCAACATATCGTTAGGAAATGGCGTCTGGTAGCCGACCTGCATATGTGCCATGCGAATATCTTCGAGTTCTACTGGGTCAACTCCGCGAGTTGCCATGAGGTAATCGCGTAACACAATGCTGTGCCTAGCTTCCTCGGCGGTCCATCGGTTAATCCATACATTCCATGCGCCATCTCGCGACATCGAATTTGCGATCTCGGTGTGATACGAAGGTAAGTTATCTTCAGTCATCAAATTGAGAATGAGTGAATCTTGAGCGACTGCAGTTAGCTTGGAATCTTTTGCCTCCCACGCATCACCATTAAGTGGGCCAGCGAAAGTTCTGCCCTCAGACCATGGGACGTACTCATGCGGATACCAATTCTTTGTGGTGCTGATGTGTCGCTCGAGTTCGATCGCAACGGCTGGTTCAAGGTCGCGAATTAGACGAGATTGGATCGCTGGATCTAACTCTTTCATGTGAGGAAGGTACTCCCTTAAGGGTGGTTACTCGCGAGTTACTCGGCTAATTTCTTCGTGCGAATCTCGGATTGTGCTGCTCGCCACTTTGCGATCTCTCCGTGATTGCCAGAGAGAAGGACGGGTGGGACTTCCAATCCACGCCACTGAGCAGGCTTGGTATAGCTCGGATATTCAACGAGAGTGACTTCATTCTCATCCTTTAGAGAGTGTGACTCCTCTTCCAAGGATGCTGGATTTCCAATGACGCCCGGAATAAGTCGGATCACAGCCTCTAAGACCACGAGAGCTGCCACTTCTCCACCGTTGAGAACGTAATCACCGATGGAGATCTCTCTCACTGTAATGTTTTGCTGCGCCTGGTAGTGCTCAGTTACTCGATAATCAATACCTTCGTAGCGACCACATGCAAAGATTAAATGTTTACTGGTAGAAAGTTCATAAGCCATCTTCTGATCAAACTTCTTACCGGCAGGGGTGAGAATGATGAGTTCGTGATGATCAGCGGCACTTGCAGAGACGACCGAATCGATCGCCTGTGCCCATGGTTCAGGTGACATCACCATACCTGCGCCACCACCGTATGGTGTGTCATCGACTGATTTGTGTAGGCCTTCTGCAAAATCTCGAAGGTCCGTAACACCCACATCGATAATCTGATTCTCTTGCGCCTTGCCCACGAGAGATAACTTCAATGGTTCGAGATACTCAGGGAAGATTGAGATCACATCAAAACGAGGGCTACTCATCGCTATCTCCTGAATCCTCTACCGCCAGGATCGCTTCGTCACTATTAATCAGACCTGGTGGTGGAACAATCGTAATCACTCCACTCTCAAGATCGATCTCCGGAACAATCTCATAGACAAAGGGAATAAGAACCTCACCCATTGGGGTTTCCACGGCAAGGAGATCTTGACCAGGCAGATTCAAGACATCCGTTAAGGTGCCGACATCTAGACCCTCGTCAGTAACAACCTTGAGGCCGATCAACTGTTGGACGTGGAACTCATCCTCATGGAGGTTCTCTTGCGACATATCTACATCAGATTTCAAGAGCGTATCGCGCAACTTCTCGATCTCATTGCGATTATTTGCCTCGGCAAATTTCAGAAGCAGAATCCCATTGTGATCACGCGCCGAAGTGATGGTGAGCGGGCCTACGCCTTCAGGCTCAGTAAAAAGTTTCGCACCGATGTAGAACCGTTCATCCGGTACATCGGTGCGAACTT
>DAINQZ010000069.1:0-3331 GCA_036742235.1 Candidatus Nanopelagicaceae bacterium
TCCAAGCAACGCGTGCACTCGCCTATTGCAAGCGCCCGCACTGATGCACTGGCAAGAACCCCTTCAGAGACAGCCGCGATACGTAGATCAATCTCAATCGCTTCGCCATCAGGGATCACAAAGAAGGGCAGGCCCATCGGCTCGTGATCAGTAATGGTCAATTCATATTCGCGGTTCTCGCCTGCTCTGCGAGGAAGATCGTGACAACTAAAGAGGAATGGACTCTCTTTGATCGAGCTCACCCTAGCTACTCCGCTAACTCAGAGAGAATGTGCTTATCTTCTACGCCCTGCAACTTCTCGCGGCCGCGTTGAACAACATCGAGGGTCTTATTCAAAATGACTTCAAGTGTGGCCAAGCGAGAGTCGATATACGCCTCAATCTCTTCGCGTTGCTTCTGAGCATCCTCTTCAACCTCATCGAGGATCCTTCTAGATTCTGTTCTTGCAGCCGCAACAATCTCGGTCTGCTCAACCATCTGCGCGACTTCTTCACGAGCATGGACGATCAGTTGATCAGCAGTGAGGCGAGCCTCTTCAAGAATGCTCTCGCGTGCCGCGATGATCTCTTGGGCGTGCGCTAAATCCATTGGGAAGGAAGCTCGGGCTTGGTCGAGAATTTCTAGGAGTTCTCCGCGATGAACGACACAGCTTGCTGATAGAGGAACTCCACGAGCTTCTTCAACTGTTGTGATCGCACTCTGAATGCGTTCAACGACTGTCATAACCTCTTGTGAATCCATCTCATACCTCTTATCTGTAGTTCTCAGTTTAGCGTGATGCCAAGCGTTCGGTCACTCGAGGGATAATCGAGGCTGGCAGGTAGGCCGATACATCTCCCCCAAATGTAGCGATCTCCTTCACCAGCGATGATGACAAGAATGAGTGAGCTGGCGCCGTCGCCATAAAGAGAGTTTCTATTCCCTTAAGTTGCAAATTGATCTGTGACATCTGGAGCTCGTAGTCGAAGTCAGTTACTGCACGCAGTCCTTTAACGATCGCCTGCACTTCATGGCTCTCGCAATAGTCAACAAGGAGGCCTTTCCAGGAATCAACCCGTACATTGGGGAGCTCTGCTGTGACTTCCCGAATCATCTCTAACCGTTCGTCGACAGTAAAGAGAGTCTTCTTCGTTGTATTAACGAGCACAGCGATGACAACTTCATCAAAGAGTTCACTTGCGCGCTTGATGATATCGAGATGGCCGAATGTAATCGGATCAAACGAGCCGGGGCAGACTACGCGTTTCATTATGAAACGGTATCAGAATAGCCGCCGTAGTAGATACTCCCCTGTCCATATGAGCGGTGCTTCTCCATCGCTAGCGGTGCGGGCCAGGTGAATTCTTTCGATTTCGACTCTCGTTCAATCGCGATCAGCCCGCGTGGTTGCAGGAGGTCACGCACAATGATCGTATCGAGCAGATCTTCAACATCGGCGTTGCTGACGTCATACGGTGGATCCATAAAGATGATGTCGTACTTCACCGGGAACTCTGATTCAAGAAACTTTGCTACGCGAGAGTGGAAGACTTTATGTTTACGAGAAGGTTCGTTGAGCAGCTTGAAGTTATGGATCGCAACATCAACGGTCTCGGCATCGAACTCCACTGCGTGAACTAATTCAGCTCCACGAGAGAGCGCCTCAACTCCGACGGCGCCACTCCCA
The DNA here is from genome assembly GCA_036742235.1 of Candidatus Nanopelagicaceae bacterium. Classification (GTDB taxonomy): domain Bacteria; phylum Actinomycetota; class Actinomycetes; order Nanopelagicales; family Nanopelagicaceae; genus PALSA-747. Next base: position 1,668 of record DAINQZ010000069.1, read on the forward strand.
GCAAAGAGATCCAAGAAGCGAAGATCGTTCATCGACGAAAACTCAGATTCGAGTGAGGAGAAGAGGCCTTCACGCGCTCGATCCGAGGTAGGTCGAACGCCATCACCGGTTGGCGATGCCAACTTCTTTCCTTTTCCACTTCCAGCAATGATGCGCATATTCCCTATTCCTAGAACTTCCTGAAATTAGCCTTTGTCAACAAATGAAGAGATCTCATCGAACATGAGTGCCTCAACGTTACGAGCCAATTCTGGCGTATTGTGAAGAGTAGGGTCGGCTGAAACCAACCCAATCGCGACCTCGCGTGCGTCTGCGATCAGATCTTCATCGCGAAGGACTTTCAATAAGCGAAGGTGTGAGCGAGTGCCAGATTGAGCGCTGCCCAGGACATCTCCCTCAGATCGTTGTTCAAGGTCGATGCGAGCAAGTTCAAATCCATCGAGCGTCCCTGCAACTGCATCGAGACGATTCATCGCCGCACTCTCTGGCGCAGCTTGCGTCACCAAGAGACAGAGACCAGGAACAGCGCCTCGGCCAACACGTCCACGTAATTGATGAAGTTGTGAGACGCCAAATCGATCAGCATCCATGATTACCATCGTCGATGCATTTGGTACGTCGACGCCGACTTCAATGACTGTCGTCGCCACCAAGATATCGATCTCGCCCTTGTTAAAGGCAGACATTGTCGCCTCTTTTTCATCTGATGTCAGACGACCGTGTAGAAGTGCGACCTTCAAACCTTTGAGTGGCCCGAGCGCCAACCGAGGTGCCAACTCCTCGACCGCTGTCATCGGGGTCGCAGAAGAAGTCGACTCCTCACCGAGTTCCTTCGCGAGTTCCTTATCAAGATCGCTGAGCGCCTCAAGCCCCTCTTCTGATACTCGCTCTGAGATTCGCGGTGCAACGACATAAGCCTGATGTCCTTTCGCAACCTCTTCTGTTATTCGACTCCATGCACGCTCTAAATAATGTGGTTTCTCAAGTGTTGGGATCACATATGTCTGAATTGGCGATCGCCCCTTGGGAAGAGTTCGCAACGTGGAGATATCGAGGTCTCCGAAGATCGTCATTGCGACTGTTCGCGGGATTGGCGTTGCTGTCATGACGAGCAAGTGCGGTGGATTCTTTGCTTTGCCTCGAAGTGCATCGCGTTGTTCAACCCCGAATCGATGTTGCTCATCCACAATCACTAAACCAAGGTCAGCGAATTCAACTCCAGCGCTCAGAAGTGCATGGGTTCCGATCACAATTCCAGCATCACCTGATGCGATGCGAGCGAGTACATCGCGCTTTGCAGCTTGCGTCATAGAACCCGTGAGAAGAGCGACACCTGTTCCTTCACTACTTCCACCAATCATGCCGCGATCTGCAAGATCTCCAAGGAGTTTGCGAATGGTGATGAAGTGCTGTTGTGCCAAAACTTCAGTCGGGGCAAGGAGCGCAGCTTGTCCGCCGCTCTCTACGACTGCAAGCGCTGCGCGTAGCGCAACAACTGTCTTTCCAGAACCCACTTCTCCTTGCAAGAGGCGCTGCATCGGATACTCTCGCGCGAGATCGTGATCGATCTCCTTCATCACTTCACGTTGACCATCGGTGTAACTCCACGGAAGCTGCGATTCAAAGAGATCAAGAAGGCCGCCACTTTTTACGGTCCGAGCGAT
>DAINQZ010000070.1:0-3302 GCA_036742235.1 Candidatus Nanopelagicaceae bacterium
CAGAGCGCAGGCAAGCCTGCACCTGTCGCCGTCTCACCGCTTCGTGGAACAACCGTGCAGATGTCACGCCTTCGCAAAGTTATCGCCGAGCGTATGGTCGAATCACTTCATGTCGCAGCCCAGCTCACTACAGTTGTCGAAGTTGACGTCACAAAGATTGATCGTCTCCGTCAAAGCGCAAAGGGATCATTTGAGTCACGCGAAGGCGTAAAGCTCACCTTCCTTCCATTCTTTGCTGTTGCAGTCTGCGAAGCTCTCAAGCAACACCCAGTTCTCAACGCATCGATCAATGGCGATCAGATTACCTACCACGGTGCAGAGCACCTTGGCATCGCAGTTGATACCGAGCGCGGTCTTCTCGTCCCAGTCGTGCGTGATGCTGGCGATCTCAATATGGGCGCAATTGCTCGTAAGATCTCAGATGTTGCTGCTCGTACCCGCGACAACAAGATCAGCCCTGATGAACTTGGTGGCGGAACATTCACCATTACAAACACCGGTAGCCGTGGCGCACTCTTCGATACACCGATCATTAATCAGCCACAGGTAGCGATCCTTGGACTTGGTTCAGTCGTGAAGCGTCCAGTTGTTATGAAGGGACCAGACGGTGGCGAAACTATTGCGATCCGCTCGATGGTCTATCTCGCACTCTCCTACGATCACCGGATCGTTGATGGTGCAGATGCAGCCCGCTTCCTCGTCACTCTCAAAGAGCGACTCGAAGGCGGCAACTTCGAATCTAACCTCGGCCTCTAAGCGGGAAGCTCTCGATGCCAACAACTATCCAGCGCATTGCAATAAGTGGTGCCAGTGGTCTTATCGGAACAGCCCTCGTCGGGCATCTACGTTCTGAAGGCCATACGGTTCAACGACTTGTACGACGCAAGGCGCAAGCCCCAGATGAGATTCAGTGGGATCCTGCTTCAAATAGCGTAGATATTGATGCGCTCACTGGGGTAGATGCCATCATCCATCTAGCTGGTGCGAATGTTGGCGATCATCGCTGGACGAAAAAGTATCGAGCCGAAATCCTTAACTCTCGCCTGCTCGGAACTACAGCGATAGCTCATGCTGTCACCACTGTCGCTCCAAAGGTCTTCATCTCAGCAAGTGCCATCGGGTATTACGGCGAGACCGGCAACCGCGCTGTCACCGAGAGCGATCGCGGAGGCGATGACTTTCTAGCCGCTGTCTGTCGCGAATGGGAAGCTGCCGCTGATTTGGCGTCTAATACTCGAGTCGTGAAGATCCGTACCGGACTTGTTCTCGAACCAACAGGTGGTGCGCTTGGTCGGATGCTCCCTCTCTTCCGATTCGGAATCGGTGGAAAACTTGGATCTGGTAAGCAGTGGTGGTCATGGATCACCCTTCATGATCAGATTCGTGCGATCTGTCATCTCTTGGAATCAGAGATATCAGGTCCAGTAAATCTGACTTCGCCAAACCCTGTGACAAATCAAGAGTTCACGGCTGCCTTAGCTCGAGCACTTCATCGCCCAGCCCTCTTACCGGTACCGGGATTTGCTCTCAAGATCGCTCTTGGTGGTTTCTCAACCGAGATTCTCGGTTCAAAGAAGGTACTTCCACAAGCGCTCCTCGACTCAGGATTTACCTTTGACTACCCACACATCACGAGCGCTTTGGATGAGCTCGTTCAATAATCTGCTTGGCAGCTAGAGCACCACTCTGCATCGCGCCCTGTTGCGAAGGATAACCTCGGTGATCTCCAACCACGAAGAGCCCTGGCTTTATCTCGACCGGTGAATAGAGCGCCTTGCCTGCAGGATGAGATGGCAGGCTCTGTTTTATCTCATACTGAGCCACAAATTCCCAACGAGATGTATCTCGCTTCCAGATTCGGCTTAGTTCGCGCCGTACTTCACTCTCTGAAATCACCGAGAGTGTTGTAGACGAGAAGAGTTGATCGCCCGAAGTTGAATAGCTCTTCTTCACATCAGAGATTGCGACCGAATTGATCAGTGGTCCATCTTTTACAACCGCAAAGCGTCCCGCGCCTTCCACTCGATCAGCAGTTGCGTGGTACCACGTCGTTGAACTATTCATCATGACGACATCGATCTCTGAAACCAACTGAGTAGCGGTAACAGGATCCGTTGCCACAATGACCATCTCAGCAGAGTACTGAGCATGGTCGGTGATCACCAGATTCCCTTCAATGCGATGCACTGTCTCGTTGTAATGAATATCCATAAGCGGCGCGGCATATGCACGTGAAAAGGCAGAGGCTCCCCCGTCGACAAGCCCGGGCCTCCCCTTGAGAAAGCTCTTGTAGATCTCTCTACGGACGACCGGGCTTACGTTCTTAGGGTCAGATAAAAAGACACCTTTTAAGAAAGGTTCGAAGAGATCTCTCGGAGTACGAACTTCGCCAACAATGCGGAACGGCATCAACCCAGTGACCATCGGTGTGAAACCTAGTTGTGGCAAGAGCCCAGAGTTCTTGAGATGTGGATAGCTGGGATTAAAAACTTGGAAGCCGTGATCGAGGGTAAATCCGTCGATCGTGTCACACTTTACTCGCCCGCCTGGTCGGTCGCTTCCCTCAATGACCACGGTGGAGATTCCAGCGCTTTGCAGATAGCGCGCTGCTGTGAGCCCAGCTAGCCCTGCTCCAATGATGATGACATCAGAGTCACTCTTCATCGAATCGAGATCTCTCGTGCCTGTTCAATGATCGCCGCCACCGCCAAGATCTCACTCGTGCTAATCGGCATTGGTCCAGATCCAGTGATTGCTTCCTTAACGAGTGAATAGAAGGTCGCGTACTTTCCGGGTTCTGCTGGATAAATCTCGCGCTTTTCTCCATAGTAGAGATATGCAGGAGTACGAACTTCTTCCTGCCAGACTCCATCTGCTGGAATCTTGCCACTTCTGAGTAGGCCCTCTTGTGCATCGAGTGATTCAATTACGAGGGATGCGGCACTTCCGTTAACTCGTACTCTGGGACCAGGTGCACCGATGATTGCACTTGCTGAAAGATATGAGTCGACGCCAGATTCGTGTTTAAGGACCAGGACCACATCATCATCGGCATATCCTCGAACCGCACGCACTGATGCATGCACCACTTCAGCAGGTCCAAAGAGATGAAGAGCCGTCGAGACTAGATGTGGCTGGAGATCAAGTAGGTTGCCTCCCCCATCTGCCGCACTGCTTCGTTCACGCCACGCCTGTGGATTAGGTTCTGGTCGGAATCGTTCAAAGCGCGAATCAAACCTAAATACCTCACCTAATACGCCTTCAGATTGCGCACGCTTGATCGTCAAGATATCGCTATCCCA
>DAINQZ010000071.1:0-3236 GCA_036742235.1 Candidatus Nanopelagicaceae bacterium
TGCAGAATGTGGCGCACCTCGAAGTGCAATCTCTCGCGCTACTTGCATATAAGCAACCGCACCGGGTGATGATGCGTCATATGTCATCACTGTCTGTCTAAATGATGGTGCCTCACTTACTCGCACTGCACGTGGAATAGGAATATCAATGAGTTCGCGCGGGAAGTGTGCCCGAACATCATTAGCTACATCATTTGCCAATCGGGTACGTGAATCAAACATAGTCAGAAGAATTGTTGAGATATGTACTGTTGCATTCAGTGCGCGTTGTACTTTTCCTAGTGTTGATACTAAGAGTGAGATACCTTCGAGTGAGTAGTACTCGCATTGGATAGGAACTAATACTTCATTCGCGGCAGTAAGTGCATTGATAGTAAGTAAACCAAGACTTGGTGGGCAATCGATGATGACGTAATCGATCCGTTCGCCTTTGGCTTCACGTTCTTGCAATAGATCATTGAGTGCCAACTTCAAGATTGACTCTCGAGCGACCATATTGACCATAGAGATCTCGGCATTTGCCAACTCTTGATTTGCTGGTGCACATTCAAGGTGTGGGAAGCCAGCGACTTTTTGAATGATTGAGCCGAGTGCTTGCTCCTCGACCAAAACCTCAAACATCCCTTCACTATCGCGATCGACTCCAAGGGCGGTACAGGCATTACCTTGGGGGTCGAGATCGATCACGAGGACCCGAAGGCCACCCATCGCTAAGGCTGCTGCAATATTGACGGTTGAGGTGGTCTTTCCTACCCCGCCCTTCTGGTTTGCGACCGTGAAGAGGCGAGTTGAGGTTGGGGCGGGCATTGGCTCTTTGAGGCGGCGAGTGCCGATAACAGCCCTCTTTGTTTCACGTGAAACAGCCTCTGTGCTCATGAGGAGAATCTACACACTCTTTCTCACCTCGATAATCCGAGAGAGCTCTAACTCACCTACTTGGAGGGTGTGGAGGGTGGTCTCAGTCTTATCTTTTGGCTTTGTTTCATCGATCTCGGCCTGAGCGGACTCCCCTTTAATGGCGAGGAGGGCTCCCTTTGAGGCGATTAAGGGCCAGACCATGGGAAGAAGGACTGGTAGTGGCTTTACAGCGCGGGCGGTGACGATGGCGAAGGCGCTCTTTACAGATTCAGCCTTACCTCGGATAACAGTGATGGGGATGTCGAGCTCAGCGATGACCTCATTGAGGAAATCGACCCTCCGTTGGAGCGGCTCAATCAAGGTCACCCGGAGATCAGGACGAGCTAAGGCGATGACAATGCCGGGCAGGCCTGCTCCAGAGCCGATATCCGCCACAGTTACCCCTTCAGGGATGAGGGTGGTGACGGGGATGCAGTTCGCTATGTGGCGATCCCAGATCCGATCAGCCTCGCGGGGACCGATCAGGCCACGCTCAATCCCCCAAGTTGCTAGGAGTTCGGCATAGCGCTCAGTCTGGGCAGATCGCTCTGTGAAGTACTCACTCAGTAAGGTTTCACGTGAAACACTCACAAGGGTCTTTTTTCTTACTCTGGGAGAACTACGACGCAGCGGTTTGGCTCTTCGCCCTCAGACTCGCTAGTGAGACCAATATCTTGGATCGTGTCATGGATGACTTTCCGTTCAAAGGCATTCATTGGCTTCAATTTGATCGCTGTGCCGGTCGACTTGACCTCATCTGCGGTCTCGTGGGCGAGCTTGGCAAGCTCTTCCTTCTTATCAGAGCGGAAATTATCAATATCAAGCATGAGGCGTGAGCGCTCTCCGAGGCTTGTTTGGACTGCAAGACGGGTGAGCTCCTGAAGGGCATCGAGAACCTCGCCATTATTACCGACGAGGTGGTTGAGCTTTCCGCCAGCGATAGCGAGGGCGGCACGGCCATTCTCCACATCGATATCGATATCTCCATCAAGATCGGTGATATCTAGGAGCGCTTCTAGGTAATCAGCTGCGACATCGCCCTCTTCTTCTAGACGCTCGATCTGGCTCTTCTTGGGGGCCTTCTCTGCTGTGCTATCTAGTTCAGTATCAAGCTCGGTCTCTACTACCGGGGTCTCGTTCTCGCTCATTTTCTACCTCTCGCTCTGGGATCTCAAGCGGTTTGTCCGCTTTAATACTATTTAGGGTGATTTATGACCTTTTGGACTACTTCTTTGGCTTACGCTTCTTTGGTTGCTTTCTCTGTGGAGATTGTTGGTTCTGGGCGCCAGTGCTTCCATTATCTGGATTCAAAGTCTGGGTGGTTCCAGTGCTCTCAGTTGAAGCTGCTCCATCCATCAAACCTTTTTTAGCGCGCTTCTCCATTAATTCAATATATGCCGGAGAACCTGGAGTTGGATTTCGCTTGATCACATAATACTGCTGACCAAATGTCCAAAGGTTTGTTGTTCCCCAATAGATCAAAACACCGACTGGGAAGTTCACACCAGATACGGCGAAGATGACTGGGAATACATACAACATGATCTTCTGTTGCTGCGCCATCATGTCGTTGCTGCCACTTGTCTTAGGCATTCCTTTCACCATCAACTGACGTTGTGTGGTGAATGTTGTTGCAGACATAAAGAGAATGAGTGCGACGGTGACGACCTTTGTCGAGGAGACATGGGTATTTAAGAATGAATCAGAGAGGCTCGCTCCAAAGAACCTTGCTTTCTGTGCAGAAAGAAAAGCTGCAGTGCCTAACCCGTTAGATCCTTTGAAGACACCATGTGGGTGGTTGTGGGCAATTCCGTTAAGCACGGTGAAGAGTGAGAAGAAGATTGGTGCTTGAGCAATAATGGGGAAGCAAGATGAGAGCGGGTTTGTCTTGTGCTCTTTGTAGAGTTTCATCATCTCTTCAGATTGCTTCTGGCGATCATCTTTGTAGCGCTTTTGAATCTCTTTCATTTTTGGTTGCAACGCCGTCAGAGCGCGTTGTGACTTAATCTGCTTTACAAAGAGTGGAATCAGAATGATACGAATTAAAATAACGAGACCGATAATCGCCAGTGACCACTTCAGTGACTCGTGTGCACTCTTACCAACGATAAAACCAAGTGCATCATGCAGGGTGACGATGACCCAAGAAACAGCGAAATATATAGGGTTTAGGATCGTTGACATTACGCACTCGCCTTTACTGGTGTGGTGGTTATGAGAGATGTATATGGATCTTTGGCGTAATCAACGCCGCCGTGTGAGAGTGGATTGCATCGAAGTAGGCGCCATGACGTCATTGCTACACCTCGGATCGAACCGTAGGCACGGATCGCATCGAT
>DAINQZ010000072.1:0-3217 GCA_036742235.1 Candidatus Nanopelagicaceae bacterium
GTCCTAGGCCTCTAGACGATGGGGACGTTTAGAGCGAGCGCTAAGGGTATCGGACAGAGAGCGCAGGGCAAAACTCAGGCTATTTCAGCTCCCACTTGGTAGTCACAGTGACCGTTATATCTTGCTGACCGAGGTCAACCTGCACTGGAGCACCCATCGCCTGCGTCTTCGCCATCGCCATAAGCGGTGTTGGGGTGGACTGGCTGACCTGCTCTTCGATACTCAAGACCTGGCCAAGTTTTGATCCAGTCAGGCTGGCATAACTATCGGCCTTCGCCTTCGCTGCAGCGATCGCCAAGGTGCGGGCATTTGCTTCAGCAACTTTCTGATCAAAGACAAATGGTGCTGTCGTATTGATCGTGAGTGCATTACCAACTGCAGCTTGGGTATTTTGAATGATGAGGCCAGAGTTCTTCGCATCGCGAATCACCACGGTGAAGTTCTGAGTGGATCGATATCCCGTCAACTTTGCTGGGCCATTGTTGGGATAGGTGTATTCAGGATTTGTTGAAAGATTTGTCGCTTGAAGGTACTTCGCATCGACTCCTGATGACTTCAGGGAAGCGCGCATTGCATCCGCAGACTTTGCAGTCGCAGCAAGGGAAGCTGCTGAGGATGATGCAAGGTTTGAAATACTGAGATCAACGCGGACCGAATCCGGAGTCACTTTGACGGTGCCATCACCTACGACGCTGACATAGCGTGGGGTGGAAGAGGTAGAACTCTTTGCGGTATTTACTGCGATACCGAGGGCTGCGATGGCGATGATCGCGAGAGCGACTGCGCTCGCTGCCCGGGCGATACGGGAAGTTGAGTTTGTCATACGCAGATCATTCCACCTTTTTTGGATCGGCAGATGAGAAAGTGATGAGAGAATTGGGCCATGGCCTTCCTATCAGTCTGCACGACCGAGACCTTGGTGGATGCTGCCGCTGCATTAAGGGGTGGCTCTCTTGTGGCACTCCCAACTGAGACTGTCTATGGACTTGGCGCAGATGCCGAGAATGAAAGTGCTGTCGCTCGCATCTATTCAGTAAAAGGTCGCCCGGCAGATCATCCGCTGATTGTTCACATCGATTCAATCGATCGCATGGGGGATTGGTCGTCAGATATTCCTGCATATGCAATTTCACTCGCTCGTGATTACTGGCCAGGACCAATGACACTTGTTGTGAAGCGCTGTGATCGCGCAAAGGATTTCATTACCGGTGGCCAAGATACTGTGGGACTTCGCGTCCCTGCCCACCCACTAGCACTTGGTCTATTGCAGGCATTTGTTAAGGCTGGTGGCTACGGCATTGCAGCACCATCGGCGAACCGCTTTGGAGCAGTATCGCCAACAACTGCTGACGCTGTTGAGGAAGAGCTCGGTCAGTACTTGGAAGAGAGCGATTTAATTTTGGATGGCGGCCCATCACTGGTCGGCGTTGAATCCACGATCATCGATTGCACCGGCGATGCCCCAAGAATTTTGCGATTGGGCGCGATTACCGCTGAGATGATTGAAGAGACGACTGGTTTAACGGTTGTGGCAAACGAGGGCGCCCCAGAGATCCGAGTTTCTGGGTCGCTTGAATCGCATTACTCACCGAAGGCGAAGGTCCTGCTCGATGTGATTGCCGAACCTGGGGATGGGCTGATAGCTCCGGATCAAATCCCGACCCCCAATGGTGTGATCCGGTTAATAGCGCCGTCGACTATTGAGCAATATGCTCGTGACTTGTATCGAGCTCTGCGTGCGGCAGACCAACAAGGTCTTGAGATTGTCGTTGTCCTTCAACCGGGCGGCGATGGCTTAGCTGCGGCGATCCGAGATCGCTTACAACGTGCAGCACACGAATAATAATAAGAATAAGAAGTAAGAGGATTAATTGCTAACGACAGTATTAAGAAAGTACCTGAGCCCATATCGGGCTATCGTTTCGCTGATCGTCGCCCTTCTGCTTGTTCAATCGATCACGAACCTTTATTTACCGAACCTCAACGCCGACCTTATTAATAACGGCGTCACCAAGGGCGATATCCATTACATCTGGCACATTGGCTTGATCATGTTGGCCTCATCAGCCTTGATCATGGGATCTTCCGTTTGGCTAGCATTCTTGAGTTCGAAGGTATCGATGGCCTTTGGTCGCGATCTTCGCGATGATGTCTTCTCAACGGTAGAAGGATTCTCGGCCCGCGAACTCAATCAATTTGGCGCACCATCTTTGATCACTCGTAATACCAACGATGTGCAGCAGATTCAGATGGTTCTCTTCATGGGTCTGACCATGATGGTTGCTGCACCTATCACAGGTATCGGCGCGGTCATCATGGCGGTCCGCACTAATGCCCGACTCTCGCTCCTACTTCTTGTCTCAGTTCCGATCATGAGCCTTCTGATCTTTCTGCTTCTGCGCCGGATTGTGCCGCTCTTCCGCCTTACTCAGACCAAGGTTGACCGAATCAACTTAATTCTGCGTGAACAGATTGCTGGCATTCGTGTGATCCGCGCCTTTGTGAAGACGAAGGAAGAAGAAGCTCGCTTTGCCGCAAGCAATCAAGAGTTGATGAATGTTCAGTTGCAGGTCACTCGCACATTTGCAGTGATGTTCCCGGCACTAATGTTGATTCTCAACCTATCGAGCGTTGCCGTGATCTGGGTCGGCGGTCACCTCATCAACACAGGGTCGATGCCGATCGGCAACCTGATGGCCTTTCTTACTTACATCATGCAGATTCTCTCGAGCGTGATGATGGCTGTGATGATGTCCCTCATGATCCCTCGTGCAGCTGCATCGGCCGAGCGAGTAAAAGAGGTATTAGACACTCCTTCTTCAGTCGTCGATACTCTCACTCCGCAAATCCCTGCAAAGTGCGAAGGCATCCTGCACTTCCAAGGCGTTGAATTTAAATATCCAGGGGCCGAACATCCGGTGCTCTCGGGCATCACTTTCACAGCACACCCAGGTCAGGTCACTGCGATTGTTGGATCAACTGGATCGGGCAAGACAACGCTGCTTAATTTGATCCCACGCTTTATCGATCCAACGTCAGGCCAAGTCATTCTCGATGGCATCGATGTGAAAGATCAATCACTCGAAGGAGTCTGGTCTGAAGTTGGACTTGTTCCACAACGTGCATTCTTATTTGGCGGCACGATTGCAGAGAACCTTCGTTATGGCGATCCAAATGCAACCGATGATGATCTCTGGAAGGCACTTGAGATCGCGCA
>DAINQZ010000073.1:0-3191 GCA_036742235.1 Candidatus Nanopelagicaceae bacterium
CGTGTGTAGGACTTCGGCGAGGTAACCCGAGATTGCTCGGCTGCAGAAGTCATTGAGACTAGTTTCCGCCTGATTTCACACATGTGCCACTCTAAAGAGGGGTATTTCGCATAAAAATCTCAGGATTATCCCGATTTCTACGCTCAGCGACGGGGAAATAGCCCCTGGAGCGATGCCCGGTCGAGGCGGGCAGTGGAGAGCATATGGGGGACGGTGAGCGCCCAAATAATGACCAAGACCGACCAGAGCAGGCTCGATGAGAACTTCTGAGGCGAGGCGACCATTAAGGCCGCAGCCAGGGCGAAACTACCGCCGACCGCATAGAGGCCAGGCACCACTGCAGCAACAAAGGCAGAGCGAGTATCGCCGGCATCTGCCAAGGCGACTGCTTTGGGCAATCGCGGGATCAACCGAGCGGTATGGCGCAGTGCATGCCAGAGTCCGAAGTAGATAGCGAAGGCAACTAATGGTGGCGCAAAGATCGAGAGAAGTGCGAGCAGACAGATATCGATCGCAAGGCCAAAGCGCTTAGTGAGAAGAAGAGCGATGAGTGAGATCGCAGTCAGAACGAAGATTGTTGTACGAAGCGATTGGGTATTTGTGCCGGACCAGTTCACTAACGCTGGGCGAATACGCTCGAGCGCGCTCAAGGTTCGATGGTCAGTCAGAGGAAGAACAATCGGTAAGAAGCCAGCCGGAAGTGCGTAGAGAATCTCAACCCATAGCGGTTCACTTTTCTGCGAGCTCGCGCTCCGACTCTCATTGATAAAAGAAGCATCGCCAAAGCCGAAGTGGAGACCACTCATGATAAGCACCAAGTCGAAGGCAACGAGATTCCAGGTTGCGATAGCGATGCCTGCAACAACGGCGATCGCAACATAACCTGCGATGTAGAGGAAGAAGCGAGAGCGTGGATCCTTTGGAATAGAGATCAAATGATCGATAGCGCCATGTGGAATACCGATTGCGAGTCCAATGAGGGCAATGACTAGTTGAGCGCTGAGTGAGAGCGAGCTACCGACAAGGTGGATAGCGCCAATGAGCGCGATTGTGAGGAGGAGTGCAGCGCGAGAGATAGTTCTGGCCCAGTGATAAACCTGAGAGAGTGCGCTCGCCACACCACGAGCCTATTTCATAATGAAGGCGATTGGGAGTGCTTTGGTAGAGGATTGGCCTATGAGTCACCTGCACTACCTCGGAGTTCTGCTCTTCATCGGGCTCTGCGGTATCGGTGTGAACTTCGGATTTAAGAGTGGCCTTACCAAGAGATGGCAGATCTTTTTCGCCACTGACCTCGGGATTCTAATCGTCTACCTCGCTTGGGATTCGTGGGCGATCCATAAACATAACTGGTTCTTCGATGCGAAGCAGATCATTGGAGTGCACCTCTTCAACCATATCCCGATCGAGGAGATCCTCTTCTTCGTCGTCGTTCCATTCACCACCGTTGCAACCTTCTTGGCTTTAAAGAAGTTGACCGGATGGGAGGCAGACCGCACGTGATCTACTCCGATATCGCACTCGATGCCGTCATGATCGCAATAATCGCCGACCTCTTTATCTTGCGAACCCAGATGGTGACGAGGGGATTATTTTGGTTGAGCTATGGCTTGATCCTGCCCTTCCAACTTCTCACTAATTGGTGGCTGACCTCTAAGTCGATCGTGATGTACACACCAGATGCGATCATCGGACGTCGGTTAGCCGGCGCCCCGATCGAGGATCTCCTCTTTGGCTTCTCAATGATCTTGCTCACCCTAGCTCTTTGGGACTACTTTTCCAGCAAATCCTCAGAAAGAAATGGTTAAATCCGCTTATGAAATCATCACTCTTCGTTAAGGCGACAACTGCATGTGCGGTTGCATCAACTCTTACCTTCTTGCCTGCAGTGTTGGATCAATCAAGCGCTGCGACCAAGGTCAAGAACGGCACCTTCTTGGGTACATCAGCGATGACTCAATTTGGACCAGTTCAGGTCAAGGTTGTTATCGCAGGCGGAAAGATCACTAAGGTGTCAGTTCCGGTCTATCCAACAAATACTCCGCGCGATCAACAGATTAACTCGCAGGCGATTCCAATGTTGGTTCAAGAAGTCTTGAAGGTTCAGTCGTCAAAGATCTACGGAATCAGCGGCGCTTCATATACCTCGCAGGGCTTCTATGACTCACTCGTCTCAGCTCTTGCGAAGTCAGGTCACGCGTAAGCCTCACCGCGCGGTAATCCACTCCGTGGGATAAATTTCTCCCATGCTTGGTGGGATCAATAATTCGATGTTCTTTGAGGCCTTTGGTGGCTTCGTCATCATTCCGATCTTTGTGCTCTTTTTACGATGGGCATTTCCATCGAAGAAGGATCATGCAGCCGCTGCCGAACGCAAAGCGATCAAGCGCTCTCTCCGTGAATTAAAGAGGAAGTAATTATGGGCCTTGCTGTTATCACCGGCGGATCTCGAGGTTTGGGATATGAGACTGCTCGCGCTCTAAAAGCTGCGGGCCACACCATCCTCCTTGTTGCGAAAGATCCTGTTCGACTTGCTCAATCAGCATCCGAACTTGGCGCCGAGTATCGCGCGGTTGATCTTGCTGATATCGATGCCGCCCGCGACGTTTTCAAAGAGATCCTTGCAACCTTTGGTACACCCGAGATTCTTGTGCTTGCGCACGGTGTGATGAGTGAGAAGATGTCGAAGACTCTTCGTACCAACAATGAAGAGTGGCGCCGAGTGATGGCAACTAATCTCGACTCTGTCTTCACGGCCGTGAACATTCTTGGTGGCGCGATGGCCGACGCTCGCAATGGTCGCATCATTATTTATTCAGCCTGCCTTGGACGAATGTCCGGACCTGGCAACGCTGGGGGATTAGCGCCGTATCGAATTAGTAAGGCCGGCGTGAATGCACTTGTTCGAAACCTCGCCTACGAAACCAATCACGGTGCACGCGGTTTGTTGGTCGATGCGATCTGCCCAAATCACACACGGACCGATATGGGCGGACCAGATGCCCCACTCTCGGTTGAAGAAGGTGCTGATACTGCGATCTGGTTAGCCACTCGTACCTTTGATCCAGCCGTTGATAAGACTGGATTCTTATGGGAAGAACGTCAGATCATCGATTGGTAGTTGAGTACCCAGTAATTAAGCAACCTTAAATGGTTTTGGACAGGCCTTTAGCTTGGGAACTTCCATCTTC
>DAINQZ010000074.1:0-3183 GCA_036742235.1 Candidatus Nanopelagicaceae bacterium
GGCAGAATATCGGCGTGTCAGTGAAGCGCGATTCCTTCAGCCTCTCCTTTGCGGTCGGGGCTTACGGCACCGCCTTTGGTGCGGCGAGTGTCACCGCTCACTTCTCGGTCCTGCAGACCTGCTTACTCTCACTCCTCACCTTCTCGGGGGCATCGCAGTTTGCGGTCATCGGAGTCGTTGGTGCAGGTGGAAGTGCGCTCTCGGCAATTGCAACTGCCTCACTTCTCGGAACGCGTAACGCACTCTATGGCGTGCGCATGGCGCCGATTCTTAAGGTGCGAGGTCTTAAGCGTGTTGTTGCCGCCCAAGTAACTATCGATGAATCAACTGCGATTGCTACTGCGCAATCAGATGAAGCCGATCAAGTAACAGGCTTTTGGCACACTGGTTTTGGCGTCTTTGTATTCTGGAATATCTTCACACTCCTTGGCGCACTTGGTGCGAAGGCGATTGGAAACCCATCTGCATGGGGGTTAGATGCTGCTGTCCCCGCTGCTTTCATAGGGTTGGTCTGGCCACGTTTGGTTGATACCAAGACGCGATTAATTGCCGGGGCTGCGATTGTGCTCTCACTTGCCTTGGTTCCATTCACACCAGCCGGTGTTCCAATCATTACGACTGCGCTCTTGGCGATCATCGTTGGGTGGCGCGCATGAGCATTCAATGGATTGCCGTCATCGGAACGAGTGCGTTCGCATTTGCACTTAAATATATCGGCCACAGCGTGCCATCAAAGTGGCTGGAAAATCCACGGATTACTCGTATCAATGCACTGATCCCAATTGTCTTGCTCACTGCCCTTGTCGCAGTCAATGCTATTACAGTGAAGATGAAGATCGTGATTGATCACCGAATGGCGGGATTGGCAGTCGCAATTACTGCACTCTTCTTTAAGTTACCGTTCCCGGTGATAGTGCTCGGCGCCGCAGTTGGTTCGGCGATCGCCTACCACTTCGGTCACTAGCTACTAAAAATTAGAGAATAGCGAGCGCTTCTAGCTTCGCCTTGAGATCATTATCTGAAGGCTCAGTAAGGTGTGTGCCATCTTCAAAGACAATTACAGGAATCGACTTCGCTCCCCCATTGATTTCAACAACCTTGTCTGCTGCTGAGAGATCCTTCTCTACATCGATATAGGTGAAGGCAACGTCGTTCTCTTCCATGAAGCGCTTGCTGCGACGACAATCTCCGCACCAATCTGCGCCATACATTGTTACTGCAGCCATATCTATCTCCTTCTATGTGGGTTCTTAAATTTACTTGAGATCCATAAAGTGCTCTAGCCCAAAGGTGAGGCCCGGGTGTGTGACAACGTTTCTGATTCCGAGCAATACACCCGGCATGAAGCCAGTGCGATCGATCGAATCATGACGAATCGTGAGAGTCTCACCGAGATCTCCAAGAATTACTTCCTGGTGAGCGACGAGTCCACGTAGGCGAACTGAATGCACAGGGACTTCACCGACTAGCGCTCCACGCGCACCAGCAAGTGATGTAGTTGTCGCATCTGGCATTGGTTCCTTATTCACTGAACGGCGTGCCTCAGTGATGAGTTCGGCGGTGCGAGCTGCGGTTCCAGATGGCGCATCAGCCTTATTGGGATGATGAAGTTCGACGATCTCTACCGATTCAAAGTACTTAGAAGCTTGTGCGGCGAACTGCATCATCAATACTGCGCCAAGACCGAAGTTAGGAGCGATGAGAGCGCCAACCGTTGGTTGAGTGGCGAGCCAGCCCTTGATCTGTGCGAGCTTGCCATCATCAAAACCAGTAGTACCCACAACAACGCTGATGCCATTCTTAATCGCGAATTCAAGATTGCCCATCACTGAATCAGGATGGGTGAAATCAACGATGACCTGCGCACCGGATGCGGTGAGGAGATCGAGTGAGTCGCCGAGATCGATCTGCGCGACGAGTTCGAGATCAGCAGCAGCCGAGACTGCCTTGCAAGCCTCTGACCCCATGCGGCCCTTTGCTCCGAGCACTGCGACTTTGATACTCATGCGATTACCTTTTCAAATTTAGTACTGCTCTTAAATGGACCAACGATGGCAAGCGTAGAAGGTTTTGGTAGTAAGTCGCTAGCAATTTGATGAACTTCTTCAGGTGTCACGGCTGCGATCTGGCGCAAGATCTCATCAAAGCCCATGATCTCGCCGTAGACGAGCTCGCTCTTACCGATTCGACCCATGCGAGAGAAGGTATCTTCCTGGCTCAAGACGAGTGATCCAGAGACTGCGCCCTTGGCACGCTTGATCTCTTCATCAGTCAGGCCATTGGCCGCAACATCGTGGGTAATCTCAAGAATTAACTTCGCTACTTCCTCGGCCTTTTGCGGCTGGCAACCGGCGTAGAACGCGAGTGATCCTGATCCAGCGAATTGCTGAACATAGGCATAGGTTGAATATGCCAGGCCGCGCTTCTCGCGAATCTCTTGGAAGAGGCGTGATGACATTCCACCGCCAAGTGCTGAAGCGAGGATGCTCAATGCAAAACGACGTGAATCGTTTCGAGCGACGCCTTCAACGCCAAGCAACAAATGAGTCTGCTCAGTCTTGCGATCATGAATCTTTACGCGACCAGCGCCTGGGGTACGTGCCTTTGTTTCAGTACGAAGATTGGGAAGTGCATTCGGAACGTCCAGGAAGCCATCGCGTGAAAGTGCTGCTTCTACGATCTTTACGACCTGCTTATGCTTCACATTGCCAGCGACGGCAACGACAATATCTTGTGGGCGATAACGCTTCTTGTAATAGTTGAAGACCGCGCTTCGGCTCATTGAGTTGATCGAGTCAACCGTACCAAGGACAGATCGTCCCAGTGGGGTATCTCCGTAATAGCTCTCTAGATAAACATCGTGGATGAGATCTGAAGGATCGTCATCGCGCATTGCAATCTCTTCTAGAACAACGGTGCGCTCCGAATCGAGATCGGCGGCGGTAATAATGGATGAAGTGATGAGGTCTGCAATCACATCTACAGCAAGGTTAAAGTCAGTATCGATGACGCGGGCATAGAAGCACGTGTACTCCTTACCGGTGAAGGCATTCATCTCGCCACCGACAGCTTCAATGGATGATGAGATCTCCATCGCGCTTCGGGTGGGGGTGCCTTTAAAGAGCAGGTGCTCTAGAAAATGTGAAGCTCCCGCGACAGATGGTGTCTCGTCGCGAGAGCCTA
>DAINQZ010000075.1:0-3164 GCA_036742235.1 Candidatus Nanopelagicaceae bacterium
ATCCCCCGGCTCTGCCTTCGAAGGTTCAAATCCTTCACCCGCCACCAGCTTTAATAATTCATGGCAGGCTTCTGCGTATGAACCACGATGCCTCCCTTGATCTTCTTCGAAACTCCAAGTCGATCGCTATTGTCGGCGTCTCAGATAAGCCTGATCGAGCCAGCAACCAAGTAGCTCAATACTTGGTGGACCACAGCAACTACACGCTCTACTTCGTGAACCCTGCAATCAAAGAACTCTTTGGGCAGCCGGTCTTTGCATCACTGACTGATATCCCAGACCGCGTCGATATCGTCGATGTATTCCGCAAGGTTGAAGATATGCCACAAATTCTTGATGAAGCTATCTCGATCGGGGCTAAGGCTTTTTGGATGCAGTTAGGACTTCGCGATGATGCACTTGCCAAGGCAGGAGAAGAGGCTGGCCTTACCGTGGTTCAAGATAAGTGCATCAAAATCGAGCACCAGAAGATTTAAAACTACTTAGCCTCGAGAATCAGTGAGACTGAATTAATGCACCAACGCTCGTCGGTCGGGACGTCATAACCCTCGCCCTTAAAGACGTGGCCTAGGTGTGATCCACAATTGGCACAGCGGACTTCGGTACGAATTCGTGGAGCGAGTGAAGCATCCTCAATCAGAACAACTGCTTCATCGGCGGTCGGTGCATAGAAAGAAGGCCAACCGCAGCCGGAGTGGAACTTTGTCTCACTCTTGAAGAGTTCGTTTCCGCAGGCTTTGCAGCGGTAACTTCCTATGGTATCTGTGTCGTTGTATTCACCGGTGAATGGGCGTTCGGTCGCGCCATTTCGCAAAACGTCATAGGAGAGTGGATCGATTGCCTGAGCTAACTTCTCTTCATCGATTGAAACAGGAAATGAGAGTGCATCGGACTCTTTTTTAATCTCGCTCATGCTGAAAGATTACAACAGATGCAAGCCATATGCAGAAGCAGGTGATCTCCCATCTATAAGTTGGCACTTCACTCACGCTTGCCTAGACTTCGAACATGCGCAAACCCGTTGAAAGTTCAGAGCCAATCCACCCAGTACTAGCTGAGCGTTGGAGCCCACGCTCATTCACAAGCGGCTCCTCCATCTCGCAGCAAGATCTCAATGGGATTCTCGAGGCAGCTCGCTGGGCGCCATCATCAAACAATCTCCAACCTTGGAAGTACCTTGTCACACATCACGGCGATGATCGCTTTGCTGCGGTCGTCGCAACCTTGGCTGGCTTCAATCAGGAGTGGGCGCCTAGCGCCTCTGCCTTAATCGTGGCATGCGCTGAAGTTGTGAATGAGGATGGCACGCCTCGCGCAAGTGCTCTTTACGACCTTGGATTATCAGTCGGCTTTATGACCGTTGAAGCGCATCACCGTAACCTCGTCGTTCACCAGATCGGTGGCTTTGATCGTGATGCACTTGCTGCTCACTTTGGTCTTGCTGATTCAGTGAAGCCAGTTGTAGTGATTGCCGTCGGCAAGCAAGCACCAAGCTCAGAGCTAAAGAGTGATGTTCTCAAAGATCGCGAGGAGTCACCTCGCTCACGCAAGTCGCTCGGAGAAATTACGCTCTAACTTATTTAAGGATATTTACCGCTCGGGCGATAACAAGCCCGACGGTGACGAGCGATGTCGTTGATTGAATTGTCATTAAAGTCTTTGCCCAGCGTGAAAGCGGTAAGACATCTGTTGGGCTAAAAGCGCTCGCATTTGTGAAGGATATATAGAGGTAATCGAAGTAATTAGGCGCCCAATCAGCTGGCGCTAACTTTGGTGATTCCATCTGCGGGAAGAGAAAATCTGGATAAGGGTCTAATGCCTCGGCTCGTGCGCCAGGTCCGCCCCGATCGAACTCCCAGTACCAGAGGCTAAATGCGATGATGTTGGTAAGCCAGATTGAACCGCCCGCTGCGAGTAGCGAAGTGGGACTGGTTGCAGAACCATTGAGAAGTTCACGGACCAAGTGACCAGATGAGGCGACGTTAGATAAAGTCATTAGCGCGCTTAATGCGATGCCTAAATACCAGCGACTCTGTTTATGTCCCTTAATTCTCCCTGGATTCCATGCAAAGAGTGCAAAGGTTAAGAGCACTTCCCCAAGACAGATCCACTTCTGTGATTTAAGTGCGTAGTGAGCCGGCAAGGTGTACTGAAGAACAATCACGAGTACGACAACAAAGGAGATGGGCCAGCGCGGCTCACCTGGAGTGACCTTATGCCAATGTGGAATCTCAGGAAGATGATAATCACGAGCTCTCATTTAAGACCCTTTCCGACAGCTTTGGTCTGCCACAACGTTAATACTTGTGAAGTAATGGACTGCAACAACGTTTTAGTTGATTCGCCAACGGTCGCTTCAGGGCAGGTATCACTTGTCTCACACGGCCAATAATTTACGCCAGCAACGAAGGTTGCTGATCCACTCGGCGCTGTGAACCAAATTGTTTGAGCGATGAGTGAGCGACCAAGCTTTCGGGCTGCCGGAGTTGGATTTACTAATTCGAACTTTCCAGAGAAGAGTAGATGAGTCTTTGGAGGAGCGGCCGGGCCAGTGGCCGAACCATCAATCTCTGAATTTGCTGACCAGCCGGTAAGTTGAGATGACTTCGGTATATGTAGCCAACTCGGAATGTTGACTGCTTTCATAGTCCCAGTGACGTGAACTCCAGCGGTCTTCTCTCCGGTGAGAAGAGATGGCGGAGTATTGATGCGAGGATTACCGAATTCTGTTGTGACTTTCTGCCAATCCGTCTGTGGATCCAATAATGGATCTCGGTAAATCGCAAGATGGCGATCGGGACCAGTAGGTGATGGCTCAAGCCGAGATTGCCAATATGCATTGTTGGCACCCATAAAAGCGATATTAATTCCAAGATTTCTGGCGGCAGCGACGGTATCGAATTCGGTCCGTGTCATATATTCAGGGTGACCGCTAAAGATAATGCCGTTGTAGTTTGTCACTATCGATGGCGAGTTGTTGATATCAGTATCCGCAACTTGATCGATATTGAGTCCAGTTGACTCTAAATATTGCACAAAAGAGATTGCATCGCGGAGGATGTGGCTCATTCCACTGCCAGCGTAAGGACGATCAAGAGAAGAAATTTGTGATCGCTCGGAGACACCATCCACGACACCTGAATAGGTGGAGTGCCCACCAAAAG
>DAINQZ010000076.1:0-2995 GCA_036742235.1 Candidatus Nanopelagicaceae bacterium
GAACTTGAGATCATGATGCGCTTTGATTCAGTGAAGAAGCGCCTCGATGAATTAGCAAGTGATGAAGTCGGCTTGAAGCAGTTAGAACTCGAACTCAATGTTCGTCTCGAGAATGCCAAGACAGAGTTGAACACCGAGCTTGCTACTGCGCAGGCAGCCCGCGCAGCGTTGGTGCCGCAGATTGATTCTGCACTTTATGATCTTTACGAGAAGGTTCGTGGTTCTGCCCATGGAGTTGGAGCAGCATTATTGATCGGCAATAAGTGCGATGGCTGCCATCTCGTGATTAATGCCATTGAGATTGAACGCATCAAGGGTCTTGATGCAGAAGAGATCCTCCGTTGTGAAGAGTGCCGACGAATCTTGGTCCGCATTTAATGGCTCGCCATTTTCAGATTACCGCTGATGGCGGTTCACGTGGCAATCCAGGGCCAGCCGCATATGGCGCCGTGGTTACAGAGAATGGCAAGATTCTTGCCGAGCTCTACGCAACGATTGGAATTGCTTCAAATAACGTCGCTGAATACTCGGGATTAATCGCAGGCCTTGAGCATGCGCATTCATTGGATCCTGAGGCAACGATCGATGTGAAGATGGATTCAAAGCTCGTGGTCGAACAGATGTCCGGGCGCTGGCAGATCAAGCATCCAGATATGCGTGATCTAGCGAAGAAGGCTCGTTCGATTCATCCAATGTCGCTCATTACTTTTTCGTGGATCCCGCGCGATGAGAATTCGCATGCTGACCGATTGGCGAATAAGGCGCTCGATGGCGACCTACAAGAGCCACATGAGAGCCGCTACGAGCAGAAGAACTTTCTCCATTCACGCCTAACATCGAGCGAAGTTCCAACAACAATCATCTTTATTCGCCATGGTGAGACACCGCTGACACCAGAGCGACGTTTTAGCGGATCGGGTGGTTCAAATCCTGGACTTACTGAAAAGGGACGTGAACAAGCCAGAGCAGTTGGTCGCGAATTAGCGGCACGTAAGCCTGAATTACTTCTGGTCTCTCCGATGCAGCGCACGCGCGATACCGCTGAAGAGATCTCGGCGATCGTTGGATTGCAACCGATCTTTGATGAGAGTTGGGTTGAAGCATCATTTGGTTCATGGGATGGCCTTACTCCCGATGAAGTTGAATCACAGTTCCCTGATGAATTTAAGGCGTGGGTCTCTGATCCTTGGTATGCGCAAGGCGGCGGAGAGTCTTATGCTGCTACAGCAGAGCGAGTTCGCGGCGCCCTTGCAAAGGTAGCGAAGGAATATGCAGGCAAGACGATTGCGATCGTCACTCACAATGTGGTTGTGAAAGGCGCGGTCTGTGTTGCGTTAGATACTCCGATTGAGAGCATCTATCACGTCGATATTGCCCCATGCAGTATTACAACAATCAAGGTCTGGCCATCAGATGGTCTAACAGCCTTAATGTCGATGTCTGAGCGAGCTCAAGCCTAAGTACTAAGAACCTGGGCTCACCGTCGACATATTGAATTGTTCGAAGATCATTGCAGGAGCAGCAGCGCGTTCTACATCGCCCGCCCATTCACGAGGTTGAGTAATCGAAGTCGCACCGACTGCCTTGATGCGATTAAGAAGTTCGACCGGTGATTCATTCCAACGGAAGTTATTCACTGCACCAATGACTTCGCCATCCTTGATCTGATAGACGCCATCACGAGTAAGGCCTGTAAGGAGCATCGTTGTTGGATCAACAGTGCGGATATACCAGAGCGTTGTGAGCAGGAGGCCATGCTTGACCTGGCTGATCAGTGAGTTGAGATCACCGGTCGCACCTGGAAGATCAACGATGATGTTGCCGCCCATTGGTGTGTAAGGCATTCCGGTCATCGCTGCAGTCGCGCGAGTTTGAGTGAGAGATTCGAGCTTTCCATCTTTGAAGAAGTCGCGACGAGGAGCGTCTTGACCATTATCGAAGACCGAACTCATTGGACCACTTGAGGTATTTACGACATGGGTCGAACACTCAAGTCCCTTGTAATGAGGATCGGAGTAGATATTGATTGGAAGGTTTGCAAAGGTTTCACCGACGCGAGTCTTTCCGGCTTCACCGCGCTTTGAGAAGACCGAGCGGCCTTCGAAGGCATCCTTTGCGCCAGTGAACCAGCCAAGGTAGGCGTAGATATCTGCAACCGAACCAGCTGGTGCAACGGTGTCATAGCGGCCAGCAGCAAGTTCTAACTTGCGACCTTGCCACTCAAGACGAGTGCGGATATCGCGATCAATCTCAGCAATAGAGAGGTTCTTAAAGTCACGAGTTGCGCGACCTTCCCAGGTTGAGCGAGAGCGGTTGTGAGACTTTCCAGTCATCTCAACTCGGCCATCTGGTTGATCAAAGCGCATACGCAATCCACCCTTTGAACCGACCCAGGTGGTGTCGTGAGTGTGTTCGGCATAACCGAAGAGTTCGATTGCATCTGCCTGAGATTTACGGAAGGTCTCACCGAGTTCTGGTGCGATACCTGCGAAGACTTCTGGTCCTGTTGGGTGATGAGCGGCGGCCCAATCGCCAATGGCGAAGTCGCGCTTGAGATCAGCAGCATCTTCAGATTTACCTGAAGCACGTGCTGCAATTCCAGCAGCCTTAGCGATCTCTGCGACTTCTGATGCATCGACGCTGGCACGAGTGACCGAGCCTGAAGCGATTCCGCCATCCATTGCGACGAATGCGATCACAGTGACGCGCTGGTTAGCAATCACACCATTTGTAGTCAGAGTGCTATTTGCCCAGCGAAGGTTTGCTTGAGTTCTGCTCTGAACAATGACGACACAGTCGTCGTAATCTGCGGCAGCGGTGATCTTCTCAATGAGATCTTGTGGTGTGATCATTTTCCGGCCTCCGCGCGGGTATTAAGAACATTAACTTTGTCGAAGACTGCAGCAGGGCAACCATGACTTACGGCAGCGATTTGGCCAGGTTGGGCCTTACCGCAATTGAATGCGCCACCAAGAACCCACGTACTCTCGTTGCC
>DAINQZ010000077.1:0-2960 GCA_036742235.1 Candidatus Nanopelagicaceae bacterium
AAGCGCTTTCCGATCTCGATCGGATTAATTCTCGATGGCTTTATCGAAGATGCGATCACATCGATTGCCGCGATCAAGAAATTTGCCCCAGCCGATACTGCCATTCTGATTATTGTGAGCGGAGCACCTGATCTTGGCAACCTTGCCCTTGAACTCGATGATCGCACTTTCATCGCCCAGATCAATTCTGGAGTGGGCTGGGCCGAAGCAGCAAATGCGGTGTTGAAACTTTCACCATCTCCATACGCCGTCATCATGGATCCTTCGACAGTATTCACAGGTGATGCCATAACTCCAGCTCTAAAGATCCTGGAAGCAGGGGAGTACAGCGCAGTTGGCTGGCACGGTGGACTCATCAATATCGATGATGAATGGCGCAGCGTTGACGATAAAGGCGCCGGCGATGTCGATGTTCTCTTCAGTTACTTCATGGCGCTCAATATCGAACATGCACAAGGTGCTGGCGGTTTTAACAATCGCGCAATCTATTATCGAAATGCCGATATTGAATTCTCACTCAGACTCCGTCAGGCCCGTGGCAGGCTCTTGCAGATGGATCTTCCGCTCGAACAAGCCAGACATCACGGGTACTACGACACAGAAGAGAGCTTCCGCGATGAGCAGTCTAAGAAGACCTATGACCGAATCCTTGAGCGCTTTCGAGGCAAGAACGAGATTCTCACCGATCGCAGGTAGCCTTTGGTTATGAGCCGGCTCGCTGATTACACCACCCTTGGGGTTGGCGGTCCTGCGCGCTCGTTGATTCATGCGACCACTGAAGCCGAACTTATCTCGGCAATTGAAGCGGCAGATTCGCTAGGTGAACCACTCCTTCTTATCGGTGGCGGATCCAATATCTTGATTGGCGACGATGGCTTTGCTGGAACAGTAATCCGCGTTGAGACCTCTGGAAACTCTTATGAGATCGATGCCTGTAGCGGTGGCATGCTCCAAGTTGCTGCTGGTGTTGGGTGGGATGAATTCGTCGCTTTTACGATTGAAAAGGGCTTGGCCAATTTAGAGTCTCTGAGCGGAATTCCCGGGACTGTTGGCGGAGCTCCGATCCAGAACATTGGCGCATATGGGCACGATGTCTCTGAAGTGATTGCGCGCGTTCGCACATATGACCGTATTGCTAAAGCAGTCAAAACTTTTACCGCTGCCGAATGTGGATTCTCCTATAGGAGTTCGATCTTTAAAGAGTCGGGGGATCGCTTCGTCATCCTCGATGTCACCTTCCATCTGCGTCGCGGTGAAGAGTCACTCGCGGTTGCCTATCCAGAACTCGCTAACGAATTGGGTGTACGAATCGGCGATCGCGCACCTGTTACTAAAGTACGTGAAGCTGTATTGAAGTTGCGCGCTAGTAAGGGAATGCTCGAAGGAATTGGCATTGCATCTGCCGGTTCATTCTTCACAAATCCAGTCGTCTCTCACGCCGTTGCAGCAGCACTTCCGATTGATGCACCACGTTGGCCGCAAGAAGATGGATCAGTAAAACTCTCTGCTGCTTGGTTGATGGAACATTCGGGCGTAGCAAAAGGTGAACGGGTCGGAAATGCAGCGATCTCTGATCACCATGTTTTAGCGCTTACAAACGCTGGTTCTGCTACTGCTGCAGAGATCGTCGAACTGGCAAGGTCTGCGCAAGCACGTGTGAAGAGCGCCTTTGGAATTACCTTAGAACCAGAGGTTCAGTTCGTTGGCGTACAGCTTTAACTAGAAGAGACTACTTGGCCTCTGAAAGTAAGTTCTTTACGCGGGTAATTCCTTCAACAATATCCTCATCGCTTAATGCATATGAGAAACGAAGGTAGCCAGAAGGTCCAAAAGCTTCACCTGGAACTGCTGCAACTTCGGCTTCTTCAAGAATCAGAGTCGCAAGCTCGGCTGAGGTCTGTGGGCGCTTGCCCCGGATCTCCTTGCCTAGCAATGCTTTTACAGATGGATAGACATAGAAGGCGCCAGTTGGAGTTGGGCAGACGACACCAGGAATCTCATTGAGCATCGAAACAATTAACTTGCGGCGGCGATCAAACGCGACGCCCATTTCATGAACTGCATCGAGGTTGCCTGTAAGAGCAGCAATAGCCGCACGTTGTGCGACGTTATTAACGTTCGACGATAAGTGCGACTGTAAGTTGGTCGCAGCTTTGATGACATCCTTCGGTCCAACCATCCAACCAACGCGCCAGCCAGTCATTGCATAAGTCTTTGCAACGCCATTAAGAATGATGGTGCGATCTGCCATCGCAGGAACAAGTACAGGAAGTGATGGAGCGGTCGCACCGTCATATAAGAGGTGCTCATAAATCTCATCTGTGATCACCCAGATGCCATGTTCGAGCGCCCATTCGCCAATCGCCTTAACTTGATCAGCAGAATAGACCGAACCGGTTGGGTTTGATGGAGAACAGAAGAGCAGCGCCTTTGTCTTCGGTGTGCGAGCAGCTTCGAGTTGCTCGACAGTAACTAGGTAGTTTTGAGATTCATCAGCAAATACTTCAACAGAAGTGCCGCCAGCTAACTTGATGCACTCTGGATAAGTCGTCCAATACGGAGCAGGGAGAATGACTTCATCGCCTGGATCGATTATCGATGCGAACGACTGATAAACCGCCTGCTTGCCACCATTAGTAACTAGCACCTGATCTGCGGTGATCACATAGTTGGAGTCACGAAGGGTCTTTGCGACGATCGCCTCACGAAGTTCAGGTAGCCCTGGAGTTGGCGTGTATCGGTGGTTTGCTGGGGCAGCCGTAGCCTTCACCGCCGCTTCGACGATATAGGCCGGCGTTGGGAAATCAGGCTCACCTGCGCCGAAGCCAATAACTGGTCGCCCAGCTGCCTTGAGGGCCTTCGCCTTGGCATCCACTGCGAGGGTCGCAGATTCAGCGATGGCAGCGATTCGGGCAGATACGCGTGGTTTTTCGCTCATATGCGAAGTATGCCTCACCCAG
>DAINQZ010000078.1:0-2953 GCA_036742235.1 Candidatus Nanopelagicaceae bacterium
AGAGGCTTGGCAATTATCGGCATTGTTACATCAAACCAAGTCTTTACAGCATTTGAACCATGGACTCGACAGGCTTCTGAAAGCGACTCTTGTAGTTGACTCATGTTGCCAACTAGCGATCGACTAGTAGAAGGAAGAGCTCCGGCGAGGTACGCCAGGCCTAGAAGAGCCGTCGTTCCATATAGATGGATACCTAACTTGTTCGTTAGAGGTAAGTTGTAAGCGAAGATGTATCCTGCGGCGAATACGATTCCTGGTAGCGCAACTGCAGCGAGCAGAATGAAGTCGAGAAGCTGAGCGCCGACCCCTGCCTTCTTTTGAGTAAGTAACCGCGCACATACCGCGGCAAGCAGAGCGGCAAAGAGCGCCACGATGAGTGCAATCTTGGAAGAGAAGATCAAGGGATCATGGAGAGAGGTCAAACCGATGACTCTACGATAATTATCGAGAGTCCAGGAATGGCCAGAGAATGGAGATCCGACTCCGCTAAGTGCAGAGGCAGATAGGGCTCCGAAGGCGGGAACGCCAAGAGTGAGAAGCAGGACAGTTAAAACAAACCCTGTTGAGATGGCCTTGCCCTTGAAATCAAGCTCGATGCGTCGAAATGGTCGAGTTCTTCCACTTAGAGTGCGGAAGCTTCGCCCTCTCAAATTCTTCGCCTGCAGCAAAAGAGCGATAACTATTAAGATCAAGAGAACTGCGCCAACCGCAGCGCCAACCGGGTAATTGGCCGGAAAATTCTCAATTGCGAGATAGAGGCTGTAGGTGGCTATTGGGAAGTGAGATTCAGATGAGAATGTAGCTGCTACACCGAAGTCAGAGATCGACTCGGCAAAGACGATAGCAATGGCAGACCAAATTGCCGGGGAGAGCAGAGTGGCCATGGTCTTGAATGCTTCAAGGCGGTTGCCGCCATGCACGCGGATTGCATCTTCAAACTCTCCTCCGAGGCTGCGCATCGC
The DNA here is from genome assembly GCA_036742235.1 of Candidatus Nanopelagicaceae bacterium. Classification (GTDB taxonomy): domain Bacteria; phylum Actinomycetota; class Actinomycetes; order Nanopelagicales; family Nanopelagicaceae; genus PALSA-747. The sequence goes on from DAINQZ010000078.1 coordinate 963, forward strand.
GTTACTTATGACTAGATAGGCGAATGGCAGGCCTTTGACCGCAAGTACAACAAAGACTCCGACAGGGCCATAAAAGAGATTTCTAATGCCTGCACTTGGGACCCCCATGATATCGAGAACGCCGCGTTGCTCGATGAGTCGCTGCCAGCCGAGTGCTATGAGATAAGAGGGCGCTAAGAGAAGGGCAAAGACGAAAAACGGCCAAACTTTTCTGACCGGGGAGTCAGTGCGGAGCACTATCCAGGCGATAAAGGTTGCTAAGAGCGCGGAGACGACTGCAACGAGCACTCCAAGAATAAATGAATCGAAGAGACCTTGTGCGAATTGACCATGTGCAATCGCCTTGAAGGCTTCCAGTGTGAACCATTGCGGCCCCTGGGATAAAGAGCGAGGGCTAACAGAATTGAGAAGGAACAGAAGAATAGGGGCTACAAGAATTGCGACTATCAGAATCCAAAAAGCGGTCAGTGGGTTCGCTTTGAATCTTAATTTCATGGCTCATCTCTTAAAAGTATGGAGAAAATCCCGCCGCCAGGTCCCTCAACCTGATGGCGGGATTTTCACTCCCGGTGAAAGGTCTTACTTGATGTTCTGAAGGAACCAATCATCGATTGCTGGTTGCTGAGGACCCCATGCGTATGGGTTAGCAACGAAGTAATCAGGTAGAGGTGCCAAGAAGGACTTTGGTGTGGCATAGGTGGTTAACGGCCAGAAGAATGAGTCGCTATCGCTTGAGTTTGTTGCAACAGCCTGTCCGGCTGGGGACAAGATGAAGTCAATGAACTTCTTCGCTAGCTGACGCTGTGAAGCAGTTCCACTTGAACTAACTGCGATTACGTTCGTCACGAGAGCAGGCTTAGAGAGGAATGCAATCTTTGGTGTGACACCTGGAATTGGAGTCTTCGCAAGCTTGTTCAATTCGTTGTAGGCGGCAGAGCTCTGGATGAGAGCCACATTGATATCACCGATTTCGAAGGCATGTGTTGTTGGACCGTTGCGATCGTTCACAACCATTCCGTTTGTCGTCTTGACTGACTTAAGGAATTTTTCCCCTGCTGCAATATTTGCGGCGAGTCCATCAGCAGTCTTGGAATTCTTTCCACCGATCTGGCTGAACATTCCAGCTAAGAATGGGAAAGTGGGGCCAGAGACAGCTGGATTGTTCATGCCAAGCTTGCCTTTGAATGCGGGCTTAAGAAGATCTGTGTAGGTGGTTGGAGGTGTTGGTACATTCGCAGCGTTGTAGAGCGCGACGCCCATCATGGTTGCTCCAAGCGGAACGTAAGAGTGATCTACTGGGAAGAGGGACTTGCCAAGATCATTGAAGTCACCCTTAGGGGTATACGCTGAAAGAGCACCCTTCTTGTCGAGGGCAGCAAATGCCTCAGCGCCATCTACCCAGAGCATATTCCACTGTGGATTATTAGATTCGGCCGCAACTTTAGCAAGGAGCGGTCCTGTTGAATCTGTGTAATCCTTAACAGCGGTGTAACCCATCTTGGCATTGAATGCCTTGATCTCGTCGGCGGCATATCCGGTTGCTTCATAAATTGTGACTGTTGTTTGGGCGGCACCGGCAGTTGCGATACCAGCGAATGTAGCAATAAGGGACGTTGCGACTGCGAGCGCAACGCCAATCTTTTTCTGTCTCTTCATAATAAATCCTTTCGGTTAAAGTTCTGCGTCTTTCCGCTCTTCAAAGATAGTGTTGACAGGTGTCCGTGAGGGGCCAGCGGGGTTAATGAGTCGTGAATGAATCGTTAACATCGCCGACCTTCATCACGGAACTATTTGATATTTGCGTCAAACCAAGTGTTGACCGCAGCTTGCTGTGGTCCCCAGAAGTATGGGTCGATCGTCTGATAGGCAGTTGGGAAGGCAGAGAGGCCTGAGAGAGCCTTGACGCCTGGAACGACAGGCCAGAACAAGGAATCCCCAGTCGCATCTCCCGTCTGCATCACAGCCTGTCCCGCTGGAGAGAGGATGTATTC
>DAINQZ010000079.1:0-2941 GCA_036742235.1 Candidatus Nanopelagicaceae bacterium
CCGGAAAATCACTGTGAAGGTGAGCGATGCGCTCAGGGTTCTTCGTTACGGCCCCAACAACCTCAAAGCCGACGGCAGCCAAAAGGGCGCCATGAAAGTAGCGCCCCGCTAGGCCATAACCCGAGATACCTACACGTAAGCTCATGAGAGTTACTGTAGTTGGAGTCGAGCGCTTAGTCCTGCAACTTAGATGGCCACCAGATCTTTGAGCCGAACTGATGTACGAGTGCTGGAACCAAGATCGAGCGGACGATCAAAGTGTCTAGTAGAACACCAAAGGCTACTGAGAAGCCGATTTCAGCCAAGAAGACGAGTGGCAAGATACCGAGAACAGTGAAGGTTGCTGCCAAAACGATACCTGCAGAAGTAATGACGCCACCGGTCACGGTGACCCCCTTGACCATACCTGCACTCGTGCCAAACTTCTGTGCTTCCTCGCGAACGCGAGTCATCAAGAAGATGTTGTAGTCGATACCAAGTGCGACCAAGAAGATGAAGGCGAAGAGTGGGAAGCCGGAATCCTCACCTGCAAAGTGGAAGAGATGATGGAAGACCAAGGAACAGACACCCAGGGTCGCAAGGTAGGAGAGAACGACTGTCACCAATAGCATGACTGATGCAAGCACACTTCGTAACAGCAGACCCAAGATAATAGCGATGACAATCAGAACCACTGGGATGATGACAGATTGATCGCGAGTAGCAGCCTTTGCAGTGTCGTAGTAGACCGCGGATGTACCGCCAACCAAGCTCGCTGGATCAATTGCATGCACAGCGGCTCGAATGCCAGGGATCATATCCTTCGCCTCATTTGAATCTGGCGTCGGAACTAGCGTTGCGTTGAGAATGACGTGGCCATCTACAACCTTAGCGGTCTGACTCATCGGGCCATCGGTTGCAGGAACTACCGAGGCGACATTGGAGATTGATTTCAACTTTGCAGTGACAGAAGGCGCTGCCTCAACCGTTGTCCACACTTGAGTTGGTTGACCTTGTCCACCAGAGAAGTGTTCGAGCAGCAGGTTCTGAGCCTTCACAGAATCTGGAACCTTCGTGAAGCTCTGTGCAGTTGAGATACCAGAAGCGTGCAGTGTCGACGCAAAACCTGCGAAGATGACCAGAAGTAAACCAGTTGCAGCCCAGTATTGACGAGGCTTGCGAGCGGTTTCATTAGCAATCTTCGACCAGAGACCCGAAAGCTTCTCATCCTCAGAGCCGAAGTGAGGAATACGAGGCCAGAAAATCCAGCGACCGAAGAGAACAAGGGCGGCCGGTAAGAGTGTCAGAATCGTGATAACCGCACATGCGATTCCAATAGCCCCTACTGGGCCAAGACCACGGTTATTTGAAAGCGAAGCTAGAAGAAGGAGCAATAGCGCGATAGCCACCGTAGATCCCGATGCAACGATTGGCTCTACGACTCCGCGCCAAGCATTCTTCATCGCGTCGAATCGAGACTCTTCATGATGGAGCTCTTCTCGATAGCGAGCAATTAAGAGGAGCGCGTAATCCGTCGCAGCCCCCAGTACCAGGACTGAGAGAATTCCCTGGGATGCACCGTCGAGCGCAATGATGTTGTGTTTAGCCAACTCATAGACGACAGCCCCAGCGAAGCTAAGGGCGATACCTGCGGCGAAGAGCGGCAAGATCCAGAGGATTGGTGATCGGTAGACGATAATCAAAATGATTGCCACAACTAGACCAGTCGTAAGAAGCAGGCTTGAGTCAAGTGATCCAAATGCGCCAAAGAGATCCGACAAGATTGCAGCGATACCCGTGACATGTGATGTCAATCCGCTCTTTGTTGCGAATTGGGCGGAATAGAAACGGATTGAATCCGTCACTGCTGGTAGCGCAGGCTTCTTATTTGAAAGATTCACGCCAGTCTGATCGGAATTGAATGGAACGTTGGCAAGAATTGCCTTCCCATCTTGTGAAGGGAACGCGGTCAGCGGACTTGCTGGATCTAAAAAGTCGGAAATCTTTGCGGTCACGCCTGGAATTGATTTGCCATTCACGTCCACCAGTGGGAGTGATCCGATTGACTGCAAGAAGGTATTTGTCGCAGCGACATTCGCCGGGGTCGCGTTTCCAAGGAAGAGGATGAGCTCAGGCAGGCCTTTGTTGGCACCTGAGGTGAACTTCGCCGTAGCGGCATTGAAGCGCTCGGTCTCTGATGAGCTCGGCAGGAACTTCGAGTTGTCGTTCTTCTGCACGGTTGAGAGTTGGCCGAAGAGCGGGCCAGTCACTCCCGAAACCATAAACCACGCTGCAACAAGCACGATTGCGAGCCACATTGGCTTGCGGTGGGAGGCCTTTTTGACTGAATCAGTTGACGACATGCGTGGGTCCATTCATTTCTTGTGGGATTGAGTAAGAAGCCGCAAGTTTACCGCCCTCGCGAAGGCATTTCTCGGGCGAGCGCGGGCTATTTAGCAAAAGTTCACCTAGCCAATTAGGCTTACAAGGTGACCCTGACCTTGAAGAGTTCTGCCAGCATGGCGCTCAAGAGCTTAGGTCTGGTCCCATACGAAGATGCCCTCGCTGGCCAGCGGAAGATCCATGCTGAAGTTGCTGATGGCACTCGGACAAATACCGTGATCCTGCTCGAGCACCCTCCTGTCTATACCGCTGGTCGTCGCACCACGATCGAAGAGCGACCACTCGATGGCACTCCAGTGATTGATGTCGATCGCGGCGGGAAGATTACCTATCACGGCCCGGGTCAGATCGTTGGCTACCCGATTATCAAATTGAAGAACCGCAATGATGTTGTCGGTTATGTTCGCGAGATCGAGAGCGCACTCATCGAAGTCTGTAAAGAGTTTGGCATCAATGGCGAGGCGTACTGCGAACGCTCTGGTGTCTGGTTGCGCGATGAGCGTGGCGATCGAAAGATTGCAGCCATTGGGATTCGTGTTGCTAAAGGTGTGACGATGCA
>DAINQZ010000080.1:0-2925 GCA_036742235.1 Candidatus Nanopelagicaceae bacterium
ACGCCGATAAATTTAGTCTCTAAGAATTCGTGGATACCGTCGAAGCCGCCTTCGCGACCAAGGCCAGATTGCTTCACGCCACCGAATGGTGCGGCTGGATCTGAAATCATTCCGCGGTTAATAGCGACCATGCCAGCCTCAAGTGCTTCAGCTGTCCGGATGGCACGAGTGAGATCGCGGGAATAGACATAACTTATCAATCCAAAAGGAGTGTCATTTGCTAGCGCAATTGCTTCTGCATCTGTATCGAAGCGAATAATCGGAGCTACGGGACCGAATACCTCCTTCTGAAGGATCGGATTGGTCTTCTCAACTGTGATAACCGTAGGTGGATAGAAAGCACCAGGACCATCTGGGGTCTTGGCGCCAGCGTGAACTGTTGCTCCTGATGCAACTGCTGCATCGACAAGTTCAGCAATCTTGTTGCGTTCCTTCATTGATACAGATGCACCGAGCTGCGCACCTTCGGTGAGGCCGTTATCCATCTTGAGTGCATTCATCGCTGCAACAAATTTAGTTGTGAACTCATCGGCAACCACACGAGCGACAAAGATGCGATTCGCTGCGGTGCAGGCTGCTCCACCGTTGCGCATCTTGGCGAGCATTGCACCCTTGACTGCCTCATCGATATCAGCATCATCTAAAATCACAAATGGCGCGTTACCGCCGAGTTCCATTGATGTGCGAATAACCAAATCCGCAGATTCTTTAAGGAGTAATCGGCCGACTTCAGTTGAGCCAGTGAATGAAAGATTACGAACTCGTGGATCATGCAACATCTTTGAGATCATTGGGCCAGTCTTCGATGGCAAGACCACATTAAGGACGCCTTTAGGGAGTCCAGCGCGCTCCATGATGTCGACGATAGCGAGCGCAGTCAGCGGTGTCTCACCCGCTGGCTTTAAGACCATCGTGCAGCCGGCTGCTACCGCGGGACCAATCTTGCGAGTGGCCATTCCTGCTGGGAAGTTCCATGGCGTAATTAAGAGTGAAACGCCAATTGGTTGGTGCGTAACCAAGATTCGCTTATCGCCACTTGGGCTCTTGCGGAAATCACCTGGTGTGCGGACGGCCTCTTCAGAGAACCAGCGGAAGAATTCAGCGGCGTACATGACTTCACCACGGGCATCGCTAAATACTTTGCCGTTCTCCTTCGAGATCAACGTAGCAAGGTGATCAGCTTCGGCAACCATCAATTCATAGGCTTTGCGGAGGATTTCAGCGCGGTAGCGTGGGGCGGTCTTCGCCCATTCTGGGAAGGCGTTATGAGCGGCTGTTACTGCGGCATCGCACTCTGCCTCACCTGCGGTGGCAACCGCAGCAATCACGGTTCCCGTACTTGGATCAATGACATCCAGGGTTCCATCCCCAGATACCCAACTTCCATCAATATATAAGCCTGTTTTCAACTCCATACAGGCAAGCATACGCCCTGTTAAGTAGTTAAAATAGGAGTCTCAGCCAGAGTAACCCCGGTTAACTAGAGGACACAAAGTGCCACAATCATGGAGCGATAACGCCCCCGCACCACAGGCCTTGCAGGAACATGCGCACCTGAAAGATCCACTCTCATACCGGTTAAAGAAACTCTTCCTAGGTAATCCGCTTAACCGTCACTCACTCGATCACCAGCGCTTAGCAAAGCGCTATGCCCTTGGAATTCTCTCCTCGGACTGCATCTCATCATCTGCCTACGGCTCAGAGCAGATTCTCATTGCTCTCGTCCCAGCCTTTGGAATGATGGCATTTAATGTTCTGATCCCGATGACAATCGTCATTCTCGGAATCTTGGTTCTTCTCACACTCTCGTATAACAACGTTATTGCAAAGTACACATCATCTGGTGGTGCCTACATTGTTGCTCGAGAAAATCTAGGAACGTTCTGGTCCATCGTTGCCGCAGTTGCACTCATTCTTGATTACATCGTCACGGTAGCCGTGCAGAGTGCATCTGGCGTCGTCGCCCTCGTCTCTTATTTCACCTCACTCACACCATACGTTGTCCCGATCACTATCGCTGTGATTCTCTTCCTTACATATGGAAATCTCCGTGGCGTAAAAGAGGCTGGTAAATCCTTTGCTCTCCCTACATATCTCTTTGTGCTCGCTATGTTCGTCGTATTCGGATTCGGTATCTATCACGAGTTCAAGGGGAGCGTTCCGCACTTAGCAACGACCGGGAATGGCCTCTTCACCCTGGGCCACTCACAAGGCCTGCTGACATTTGCCTCGATCTTCATCTTGCTTCGAGCATTTGCTAACGGTGGCTCATCACTTACTGGACTTGAAGCGATCTCAAATGGCGTCACCCTCTTCCAATCTCCTGAAGGTCCAAATGCTCGCCGAACCATGAACATCATGTCTGGCTTGCTTGGCACCCTGGTCTTCGGAGTCTCGTGGTTTGCCCACAGCATGCATGTAGTCCCTTACACCGCTGGTGCCCCATCGGTGATCTCGTTGATCGCTCAAACCCTTGTTGGCGCAGGAATCTTCGGAAAGATCTGGTTCGCCTTTACGCAGTTCGCGACCATGTTGATCCTGATTGCTGGCGCAAATACCGTCTACAACGCATTCCCAATCTTGGTCGCAAATATCGCCCGCGATGGCTTCTTGCCTCGCCAGCTCACGAAGCGTGGCCACAAGTTGGTCTTCTCTAACGGAATTATTCTCGCCAGCCTCTTTGCGATTGGTCTTATTCTCTTCACCAATGGCTCAGTCAACTCACTTGTTGCCCTGTATGCCCTGGGCGTATTCACCGCATTCACCATCACCGGTGTTGGAATGGTCGTCAATGCGCGCCGCGATAAGGGCAAGCTTTGGCAGCTAAAGGCGCTTGTAAGTGGTCTAGCTGCGGCCACCTCGTTAGTAGTCGTCTTAATTTTTGCGACTGTGAAATTTACCGAAGGTGCTTGGCTGATCGTCGTT
>DAINQZ010000081.1:0-2825 GCA_036742235.1 Candidatus Nanopelagicaceae bacterium
AGCGGGCCGAGCCAAGACAAATCTCCCGACCTCCAGATATGTCCAGATTGTGGCTACAAACAGCAAGTAGCGAAGCACTTGAACGAGGGTGAGAGAGGCGGGTTATAGATTCTTCTCTCACCCCTTGCCATGATTAAGGGGTGAGGAAATCTTGGCAGGTTAAAAATGGGTGAGACTGAGCCTATTCTCCCTGGCGTCTCTATCACCCGAATCAGCCCACCTCCACCGACTCCGCATTTTCTTCTGCGTGAGCGTTTGATTGATCGCCTCAACCGACCAGCGCCCCGGGTCACATTCGCCGTCGCCCCGGGAGGCTTTGGAAAGACTGTTCTCGCCTCACAATGGGCTGCCCAGGCTGAAGGGCCAGTCTTTTGGTACAGCGTTGATGCCCGCGATAGCGCCCGCGATTCGATTTTTCATATTGTCCAAGGATTGCGTTTGTCGATTCCACATTTTGCGCCTTGGGCGGATGAACTTGTTAACACAGAAATTGATTACGTTGACGTCGCTCGAAAGATGGCGAATGAGCTTGGTCGGGTCGATCATATTGTTAATCTCGTTTGGGATGGGATTGATGCGATCTCGTCGGAATTTACACCTGCACTCCAGGCATTTGAAGAAATGTCTCCAACGAACCTTCGGACACTCTCGCTTAGGACATCGATGCCGATGCAATCTTTTGCTCGCGCGGCGAAATTGGATGCTTTGGATTTCTTGACGGCCGCCGACCTTCGCTTCGATCAAAACGAGATTGAATCAATCTTGGCTAGCCACAATATTGACCCTCAGGATCCAGAAGTCAAGAGTGAATATGAAGAATTGCATGGCTGGCCAGCGGGCATTCAAATGATGGTCAATCGACGCACTGCTGGAGCTAAAACTAAGTCAAAAAGCATAAGCGAGGCGTACATCATCTCCTCGACCGTAAAGAGCATTTCACAACGGGATAGAGAGTATTTGGAGCAGCTGGTATTTCTCGATGAAATCACACTCGACCTAGCCCAGCGAATTTTTCACTCACCCATAATTTCTAGTGAAGAGCACCCATTATTGAGATTAAGTAGTCAAGGCATCTTTCTCAACGAAGTTGTTCGAGGCATATATAAGATGAATCCATTGATTCGCCAGGAGTTGATTCGAGAACTCAGCGTTAATCGAGAAAATATGAAGAATATTGCCTTGAAATCTGCTCAGTTATTAGAGAACGAAAATAATCCGATGGCGGCGATTGAAATTTATAGTGGCGCGGACGAAGATCTTGCGGTCCGAAAGATCTATTTTTATCTTTCCCGGATCATCAATGCCGGAGATGCAGAATTACTCGAAAAGTGGTCTCGGAGAATAGCCCCGCTTGTTGATTTGGGCGGCACAACTCGACTCAATGAGGAGGTATTCCAGGCCTACATACAACTCATGCGGGGTAAGAATTTAGAAGTGCTCGCTACATGTGCTTCTATCGAATCGAAGTATTCAACGATAAAGAGTCCAAGTTTGTACGTTGTCGAACTATGGGGATTAAAAGCCAGAGCCTATTTCAACCTTGGAAACTTTAAAGAGGTTATCCGCATAGCGGAAGAGATGCTGGAATCCGAGGAGTCGAAGACTGATTACGGTTCTGCCGGTATTCGCATGACGAACACACTTCGAATCGCCACTTCAGCCTCTTTCTTGCGGGAAAATTATGAAGCGCTACTTCGATATAGCGCACTCATTAACGACCCTGATGATGCAGTCGTGAAAGAAGTCATCATGACTGCGACCCAATCAAAAGTGGCTCTCGCCGAAGGTCGGTACAAGAGAGCCTTCGATTTTGCCAATATTGCGCTCAAGGCAGCTAGGCGCCACAACATTACTGGCGTATATGCATCCTTTGATGCGGCATATGTGATGAGCGAATATTACCGAGAGTCTGGCGAGTACGACCTCGCACTTGAGATTCTTAATGAATTTGAACCTGTTGCAAAGGCGCATGGAGTCTGGGTCTGGCACATAGCGCTCACCGCTAAAAGAGCGCTTATCTACTCGTCTCAAAACAAGATTAATGAGGCCCTTAATATTCTGCGTTCAACTCGGGAAGGGTATTTCAGTCATGAAATAGATTCGGAGATCTTCCGAATATTGGATGAGCACGAACTTCTGATTAGGGTCAAGCTTGGTGATACAGAACGCATTGGGGAACTTCTCTATCGAATGCCACAGACGGCAACAACACTGGCCTTTTCCACTGCATATGCTGCAATGAAGAATCCATCAGCGGCAAAATCGATTCTTAGTTCATACGATGTATCAAATCCGAGGACTGAACTTGCAAGGGAATTGATCTCAGCTGAGGTCTTCAAAAAATATCCAAGCCAGGCTCTCGAACATCTTCAGAACGCAGTGGCTATCGCAATGTCACAAGGCGCAAAATCGGTTTTTCTCAATCAGACTAGTGAAGTGCAAGATCTCCTATTGCGCCTGGCAAATATGCAGCCAACTGTCTACATGGAGCAGCTCTCAGCGATGATTCGAAAGAACCAGTCCGATTCGCTACGGGACACGATGGGACTCCAAGAGCCGTTGACTAAGCGAGAGCTAGACATTCTGCGCCGGCTCTCGTCTGGCTTACCCATCACCAAGATCGCCGAATCACTTCATATCTCTCATAACACCATCAAAACTCATCTAAAGAGCATCTACCGCAAGTTAGCGGTTGAGTCCCGAAAGGAGGCGATTGAGCGCGGGGTTGAGTTATTCCTCTTCTGACCTGCGGGGGCCTGAATACCTTAACCGCGATTCCTCTTTGCAGGTTGGCCGAGAGCACAGCAGAATAGAAGCGTGAATTA
>DAINQZ010000082.1:0-2809 GCA_036742235.1 Candidatus Nanopelagicaceae bacterium
CGAGCAACCTTGATGTAATCCTTGCGGCGCTCTTCAGTGAGTTGTGGGAAATTAACGCGGATAACAGCGCCATCAGTCGCTGGGTTAACGCCGAGATCTGATTCGCGGATTGCGCGTTCGATCAATCCCATTGCGCTCTTGTCATATGGTGAAACGAGCGCCATACGGGCTTCAGGAACTTGGAATGAGGCGAGCTGTGCAAGCGGAGTGAGTGTGCCGTAGTAATCGACCATGATCTTCGAGAACATACCGGGATGGGCGCGACCAGTACGGATAGCGCCGAAATCCTCCTTCGCTACCTCGATCGCTTTCGCCATCTTGGCTGAAGCATCGACGAGAATTTCACTTAGATCAGGCATCGGTTTTCCTCACTTGTACGAGTCGAAAAGTTATTTCTTTGCTGGCCCAGAGACGAGAGTTCCGATCGATTCACCGCGAACGGCGCGACCGATATTGCCGTGGTTCTTCAGATCGAAGACCACGATAGGAAGGTTATTTTCACGGCAGATGCTGAATGCGGCGGCATCTGCAACGGCAAGCGACTTTGCCAAGACTTCATCAAAGCTAATTGCATCGTACTTCGTCGCTGATGGATCCTTCTTCGGATCTGCGGTGTAGACGCCATCGACGCCACTCTTTGCAAGAAGAAGTGCATCGGCATGAACTTCGAGCGCACGCTGAGCTGCAACGGTATCGGTTGTGAAGAATGGCATTCCTGCACCCGCTCCGAAGATCACTACGCGATCTTTCTCGAGGTGTCGGATAGCGCGAAGTGGAATATAAGGTTCGGCGACCTGGCCCATGGTGATGGCGGTCTGCACGCGAGTTTGGATCCCGGCCTTCTCGAGGAAATCTTGGAGAGCGAGACAGTTCATGACGGTACCGAGCATGCCCATGTAGTCGGCGCGAGCGCGGTCCATACCTAGTTGTTGGAGTTCGGCGCCGCGGAAGTAATTACCGCCACCGACAACGATTGCAATCTGTGTTCCGCCGCGAACAACATCGGCGATCTGGCCTGCGATATCTGCAACGACAACTGGATCTACGCCAATGCCCTTTTCGCCACCAAATACTTCACCAGAAAGTTTAAGGAGCACTCTCTTATAACCACTGCGGGCCATCGAGGGTGCTCCTTTCACTTATGAAACGTATCTAACGAGCGAAGTACTAGAACTACTTACCCATAGTTTATGGGGTTTACTGTCCAACCTTGAAACGATGGAAGGCCGACACGGCGGTCTTTGCCTCATCGAGGATCTGCTGGACGGTCTTCTTTGCATCCTTCGCGAAAGATTGCTCGAGAAGTGAGACTTCCTTGACGAATCCGGTCACGCGACCCTCAACGATCTTTGAAAGTGATGCTTCTGGCTTTCCTTCTGCGCGGGCAGTCTCTTCTGCAATGCGACGCTCTGACTCGATCGCCTCTGCTGGAATATCTTCGCGACGGACATACTGTGGCGCGAAGGCCGCAATGTGCTGAGCGATATCTTTTCCGGCTTCGAGCGCATCAGTTGCAAGCTGAACCAAGACACCAAGCTGTGGTGGTAGGTCTGGGCTTGTACGGTGCATGTAGAGAGCGACTGGTGAACCTTCGAGTACTACAACTCGACGGATCTCAATCTTCTCGCCAAGAGTTGCATTACCTTCATCAACGCGCTCTTGGACAGTCTTACCTGTTGGCAAGGTTGAGGCGAGGAATGCTGCAACATCTGCTGACTTCGATGACTCGAGGTGAGCGATGAGTTCATCTGCAAGCTCTTGGAAACGCTCGCCCTTTGCTACGAAATCAGTTTCGCAGTTGAGCTCGAGCATTACTCCGAGGTTGCCTGATGAACGTGCGACGACGAGACCATTAGAGGTTGTACGTCCTTCGCGCTTTGTAACACCCTTCAAACCCTTAACGCGGATGATTTCGACAGCCTTCTCGTAATCACCATTGGCCTCATCGAGCGCCTTCTTGCAGTCAAGCATGCCTGCTGCAGTTGCTTCGCGAAGTCTCTTTACATCTTCTGCTGTGTAAGCCAATTGATTATTCTCCTACTGTTTCGGTTGCTGCAGCTGGTGTTGCTGCCTCAATCATTGCTGTCTCAACTTCTGCAATTGCTGCATCGGCTGCTGGGGCCTTATCGGCAACTGCTGCGCCTGCTGCTGAACGAGCTGCAAGACCTGCAACTGCGGCATCAGCGATAACGCGTGTGAGCAAGCCGATTGAACGGATTGCATCATCGTTACCTGGAATCTTGTAATCAACTTCATCTGGATCGCAGTTTGTATCCAAGATTGCAACAACTGGAATACCGAGCTTGTGAGCTTCCTGTACTGCGAGGTGCTCCTTCTTGGTATCGACTACCCAGATTGCTGAAGGCAACTTGGTCATATTGCGGATACCTTCGAGGTTCTTGGTGAGCTTCTCGCGCTCGCGGCGAAGAACAAGGAGTTCCTTCTTAGTAAGAACGAGATCGTTCTTAGTCTCGAGCTGCTCGAGTTCCTTGAGGCGCTGAATACGCTTGTAGACAGTTGGGAAGTTTGTGAGCATTCCACCGAGCCAGCGCTCTGTAACGTAAGGCATGCCTACGCGAGCTGCTTGTTCGATGATTGGCTGATGTGCCTGCTTCTTTGTACCGACAAAGAGGATATGTCCACCCTTTGCAACGGTGTCCTTGATGAAGTCATACGCGCTATCAATAAGAGCGAGTGACTGCTGGATATCGATGATGTAGATGCCATTGCGTTCTGCAAAAATAAAACGCTTCATCTTTGGGTTCCATCGACGAGTCTGGTGTCCGAAGTGGACTCCGCTGTCGAGGAG
>DAINQZ010000083.1:0-2807 GCA_036742235.1 Candidatus Nanopelagicaceae bacterium
AGTGTGATCGCCGATGCGGCGAGCAAGAGTCCGAGCAACATCGCACCAGAGTCGCCCATGAAGATTCGAGCTGGGTGGAAGTTGTGTGGCAAGAAGCCAAGGCACATACCGATGACCACTGCTGTGATCAATGAAGGTGCGCCAGCACGGCTAAAGCCATTTACTACCGCGAGAATATAAGAGAAGGCGAAGAAGGCAGTGGCGCAGATAGCGACCACACCTGTTGCGAGGCCATCAAGGCCATCGATGAAATTCACTGCGTTAATCACTGTCATCACAAAGAGAACGGTGAGGAGTTGGCCAATATTGGCTGGCAAGGTGAGGATGCCATTGATCGGAAGCCAGAGAATTTGTACGCCATGAAGAAGCAAGATGCCGGCAGCAAGCGCTTGTCCGGCAAACTTGGTAATCGAATCTAGATCGAAGCGATCATCGAGCATTCCAAGAACCATGATGAAGGTTCCTGCTAAGAAGATTCCTTGTGCTTCTCGACCAAATGACTTTCCAACAAGTGGCAGGTGATTCACGATTAAGAAGGTGATCGACATTGCGCCCCACATCGCGACGCCACCCCAACGCGGTGTCACAACGGTATGAACATCTCGATCACGAATTCCTACATATGCACCAGAACGCATCGCAAGCGAGCGCACCAATGGCGTTAGTAAGAAGGTGATGATCGCCGCTAGTAGCAGCGTCAAGAGATATTCGCGCATTTACTCTCGCTTATTAAGGGCGTGGGTAGACCGGGAATTGCGCGGTAAGAGCGTGTACATCAGCGCGGATAGCTGCTGCCTTTGAGGCATCTTCGCCATCCTTAATTGCGCGAGCAATCAGTGATGCAATCTCTGTCATCTGCGGAACGCCCATGCCTTGAGTCGTTGTCGCTGCAGAACCGACGCGGATACCGCTCGTTGTTCCTGCACCTTCTGGATCAAATGGGATCGCATTCTTATTGAGAGTGATGCCAGATAGTCCGCAACGCTCATCGGCGATCTTGCCCGATACGCCAGTACTGCGGATATCGATAAGAGCGAGGTGGGTCTGAGTTCCGCCAGATACGGCGCGCATTCCTTCTGCTTCAAGGCCAGCAGCGAGCGCCTTCGCATTCGTGATGACGTTCTTTGCGTATGACTGGTACTCAGGTGTTGCGCACTCCTTAAGTGCTACAGCCTTTCCAGCTACTGCGCTCATGATGGGGCCACCCTGCATTCCGGGGAAGACTGCCTTATCGAGTGCTGCTGCGTGCTCGGCCTTGCTCAAGATCATGCCACCGCGTGGGCCGCGGAGAACCTTGTGGGTGGTGAAGGAGACGACATCGGCATAAGGAACTGGTGATGGGATCGCCTTACCTGCCACGAGTCCAATGAAGTGAGCTGCATCGACCCACATGATCGCGCCAACTTCATCGCAGATCGCGCGGACCTTTTCGAAGTCGATCAAGCTTGGGTAGGCGGTCGCACCGCTACAGATCATCTTTGGCTTATTGGCAATAGCGAGATCGCGGAGCTCGTCGTAATCGATCAATTCATTATCTTGGCGAACGCCATACGAGACGATGTTGTACCACTTGCCCGAGAAGTTGACCTTGGCACCGTGAGTGAGGTGGCCGCCATGTGGCAGTGACATCGCAAGGACGGTATCTCCTGGGTTGGTAAATGCTTTATAGACAGCGACGTTGGCACTAGCGCCTGAGTGTGGCTGCAAGTTTGCGTGCTCTGCGCCGAAGAGCGTCTTGGCACGTTCGATACCGATCGTCTCGACCTTATCGACCTCTTCACAACCGCCGTAGTAACGCTTGCCTGGATAACCCTCGGCGTATTTATTGGAGAGGGTCGATCCCATGGTTGCAAGGACAGCAGGTGATGTGAAGTTCTCAGATGCAATCAGCTGCAAGTTGCCGCGTTGACGTTCTAACTCGGTGAGTAGAAGCGCTGCGATCTCTGGATCTTGAGCGTTGAGCTGGTTGAAATCTGGGCCATAGAAAGTTTCGGTCATGCCACAAGCCTAGTAGACGAGAAGTTCTTAGGTCGCGCTCGGCCCAAGCGTCGGCAGGATTGCCTGCAGCTGTGCCAGTGAGATTGCTCCCACGCGGGCGGCGATGAGACCGCCTGGCTTACCGAGCACCTGACGACGAACCAGCGTCGATGCGGGGCCTGGTACCAGAGCGCCTTCATCAACGTAGATGGCGATCGCTGATTCATGGGCTGGTACGAATTGGATCTCATGCGATGGGCCACTGCCTGCGATTGCAGCGCTGGCAACTGCCAACGGGCCAGTCTTGCTGGCAAGGGTGCGTAAGAAGCTCTGTGCTGGAACTCGCACTGCAAACTCTGCAAGCGTTCCACCATCTCCAAGGTCCCAATTCAAAGATGCATTTGCTGCGACTTGAATTGAAAGTAGTCCTGGCCAGAAGGCATCAGCGAGGGAACGAAGATCTGCATCAAAGTCGGTGGCAATACCTGACAAGACATCGGCTGATCCGACGATCACTTGTGATGCGGTGTATGCAGGATCGCCACGGAGAATGTGAATATTGCGAACTGCTTCATGATCGAAGGCATTGGCAACATATATATAGCCATGTTCGGCTGCGATGACGCCGATGCCACCAGCGTTAATGAGCAGTGCAGCCTCATCGATCGTTGCCTCGAAATTATCTGGAGCGAGAGTTATGTAGGTAGACATTCTTTTCCTGGTTTTCCTAATTCAGCCTAATTCAACGCCGCGAGCTTCTCAGCGAGTGCGCCATCGACCATCGCGTGGATCGTTGTGCCATGTTCGGAGTACTCCTCGCTCATGATCTC
>DAINQZ010000084.1:0-2651 GCA_036742235.1 Candidatus Nanopelagicaceae bacterium
ATCTTCACATGCAGACTCTTGCGGGCTCGAACTCGACCATCCCCCGCGCACTCACTACAAGGCTGCTTGATAACCGAGCCATAGCCCTGACAACTTGCGCAGGCACGGCTGGTCATTACTTGTCCGATAAATGATCGTTGAACTTGTTGAACTTCTCCGCGACCCTTACAGATATCGCAGGTTGCTGGTTTTGCGCCATCAGCACAACCAGTAGCGTGACACTTTCCGCAGGCGATAGCTGTCTCAACTTCAAAATCGCGTTCGACACCAAAACAGGCCTCAGCCAAATCAACTTCGATGCGAATTAAGGCATCTTGCCCGGCACGCATTCTGCTGCGTGGTCCACGAGATCCCCCGCCACCAAAGAATGCATCCATGATGTCGCCGAATCCGAAGTTCGCTCCGCCACCACCAAATTGTGAGAATGGATCTCCGCCCATGTCATAACTCTGACGTTTCTGTGGATCACTCAAGACTTCGTAGGCAGTTGTGACGCTCTTAAACTTCTCGGCTGATGCTGGATCAGGGTTCACATCTGGATGTAGTTCACGCGCTAATTTTCGGTAAGCCTTCTTAATCTCATCGGCCGAAGCATCGCGAGTAACTCCGAGAGCGCTGTAATGATCAGACATTAGTGAGACTCGCCATCAAAGAAGTTGCTGATATATCGAGCAACAGCATGAACTGCGCCCATCGAACTCGCATAATCCATTCGGGTTGGCCCCAAGATTCCGATCGCACCTTTACCGGCACCCATGCTCACAACGCTGGTCGTCTGCAAGTTTGCACTTGGTTGTTCACTACCAATTTTCACATTGATCGAACTTCCAGCATCGGCGAGGAGTTTCAATAAGACAACTTGTTCTTCAAGCGCTTCGAGAACTGGATAGAGATCTGCTGCACTCTCGACATTTGAGCGAGCCAGGTTTGCTGTGCCTGATAGCACGACGCGCTCTGAACTCTGTACCTGGACGATGGCGACTTGATGGGTGATTTGAGCGAGTAGTCGAACCGCACGTGTTGCAACTTCATCAGGATCATCTGCACCTGACATAAATGTCTCGATCGCACGTCGCTCTGCCGTCGAGAGCGGCTTGATCTGGGCGATCTTATCTACGAAGAGTCGGTAGCCAGAGTTCGTTGGAATTCTGCCAGCACTTGTATGGGGCTGGGCAATTAAGCCAGCATCTTCAAGTACTGCCATCTCATTTCGAATGGTCGCTGGAGAGACACCTAAGCCATGACGTTCGGCAATAGCTTTAGAGCCAACCGGTTCTTCCGTGGCTACGTACTCATCTACGATCGCGCGCAGGATCTCTAACTGACGTTCATGCATGATTTGCGAACTCTACTAGAGGACCAATTCGCGCACGATTCGATCTGCGATCAGCCGCCCGCTTCGCGAAAGCGTAAGGAGCCCTTGCTCCCACGGATCCTGCTCAAAGTATCCCTGAGCTACAAAATCTTCGAGCGCGGTTCGCTGAGCAGGGTTGAAACTGTCGATCGATAACCCAGCAGGAAGCCTGAGCAGGAGCATGATCTCTTCGCGAGCCATCTCCTCTTCAGTGAGAACCTCGTTGGCCTGCATCGGTGCATGCCCTTCTTCGATCCGTTCGCGATAGGCAGTTGGGTGCTTCACATTCCACCAACGACGACCATTGATGTGAGAGTGTGCACCAGGACCAATCCCCCACCAATTCGCACCTTTCCAATAGGCAACATTATGGCGGCAGGAAGAACCAGGTTTCGACCAATTACTAATCTCATACCATTCAAAACCTGCTTCGTGAAAGAGTTGATCAGCAAGGAGATACTTATCCGCAGTCTCGTCATCATCAGGAATGATGAATTCGCCACGTCGTACTTGTGCAGCTAACTTCGTGCCATCTTCAACGATCAGCGCGTAGGCCGAGATATGAGAAATATCTTGTGAGAGCGCTGCTTGGATACTCGCTCGCCAATCATCCATGGTCTCACCCGGTGTTCCGTAGATGAGATCGAGCGAGATCTCATCAAAGCCCGCTTCCCGCGCCCAACCCACTACCTTCTCGATATTGGCAGGGTTATGGGTTCGATCTAAGACTTGAAGTACATGCGAGACGGCAGATTGCATGCCGATTGATAACCGGTTAATTCCCGCTTCTCGATATCTCTTAAGCCGTTCGAGTGTGAGGGTATCTGGGTTCGCCTCCATCGTGATTTCACAGTCAGGTGATAATTCGAAGTGATCAGCAATTGTTGCAATAACTCGACCGAGATCGGCTGGCTCCATCAAACTTGGAGTGCCTCCACCGAAGAAGATCGTTGGGACAGTCTTCGCGTCAGAGAATGCTCTGGCCATCTCAATCTCTCTCATCATGAGATCGATATAACTGTGAGAGATCTCAGTCAGTGAAGATTCAACCTTCAACTCTGCTGGAGTGTAGGTATTGAAATCACAATAACCACAGCGCTTCACGCAATATGGAATGTGGATGTAAAGCGAGAGATCCGAGCTTGCAGCAACTGGTGCCACGACTATTTCTTCGCTTCCTTAGACTTCTCATCATCTGTGGTCAAAGCCGCGATAAAGGCCTCTTGCGGAACCTCTACTCGGCCAACCATCTTCATGCGCTTCTTACCCTCTTTCTGCTTCTCGAGGAGTTTGCGCT
>DAINQZ010000085.1:0-2322 GCA_036742235.1 Candidatus Nanopelagicaceae bacterium
CAAGCGATCTTTGCAATCGTTAATGAAGAATTGACATCTATCCTTGGTGGAAACTCCAGGCGGATCCGTATGGCGAAGAAGCCGCCAACCGTAATTATGCTGACGGGTCTTCAAGGCGCGGGTAAGACTTCGTTGGCAGGAAAACTTGCGTTACATCTAAAGAAGGATGGCAATACACCACTACTCATTGCTTCGGATCTTCAGCGCCCTAATGCTGTTACACAGTTGCAGACTGTCGGAGAGGCGATCAAGGTTCCGGTCTTTGCGCCAGAGCCAGGCAATGGCGTCGGCGATCCAGTGGCAGTTGCTAAAGCTGGCCTGAAATTTGCTCAAGAGAAGTTCCACAATATTGTCATCGTTGATACTGCTGGTCGGCTTGGCGTAGATCAAGAGTTGATGCGCGAAGCGATCAGAATCCGTGATGCGGTAACGCCGGATGAGATTCTCTTTATCGTCGATGCAATGGTTGGCCAGGACGCAGTCCGCACCGCACAGGCGTTCCAAGAAGGTGTCGGGTTCGATGGCGTCGTGCTGACAAAACTCGATGGTGATGCGCGTGGTGGCGCGGCTCTCTCTATTTTAGAGAAGACCGGCAAGCCAATTCTCTTCTCCTCAACAGGTGAGAAGGTTGAAGATTTCGATATCTTCTATCCAGATCGCATGGCCTCTCGCATCCTTGGAATGGGTGATATCCAGACCTTGGCAGAACAGGCCAAGCGAGCGATGGATAGCACGACGACATCACGTCTAGAAGAGAAGTTCGCAAAGGGCGAGGATTTCACGCTCACCGACTTTCTCTCGCAATTACAGGCGATGAAAAATATGGGTTCGATGTCGAAGATGTTGGCCATGCTTCCTGGTGCCGGTGCGATCAAGAAGCAGATTGAGAACTTTGACGACAACGAGTTGGTTCGCACCCAAGCGATCGTTGAATCCATGACCCCGGCAGAGCGAAATGACCCAAAGATTCTCAACGGCTCTAGACGCGCTCGCATTGCCAAGGGGAGTGGTCGCCAAGTCTCAGAAGTGAATAATCTCATTGATCGCTTTAGCGCTGCACAGAAGATGATGAAGCAGATGCGGACCGGCAAGGGCATGCCTGGCATGCCCGGCATGCCAGCGATGAGTGGCATGGGTGGAGCGGGAATGGGCTTGCCCGCCCCGATGCAGCCGAAGGTTGCGCCTAAGAAGAAGTCCAAGTCCGGTAATCCAGCCAAACGTGCAGCTGAAGAGGCCTAAATCTCAATTTGGGGGATCTATGCCGAGATGGCAAGATTGGCTCCCTGCGGGAGGGCCCTCTACCCCGATCGCAACCGAAATCCACTATGGATCATGAACTGATCTCTCGCTCCCACTGAGAGAGAAGTCTGAGATCCGAATCATTCAAGGAGTACCACCTACGTGGCTGTAAAAATTAAGTTAATGCGTCTCGGAAAGATTCGCACACCGCATTACCGCATTGTTGTTGCAGATGCTCGTACCGCTCGTAACTCTCGTGCAATCGAGGAGATCGGTCGTTACAACCCAGGATCAGAACCATCATTTATCCAGGTTGACTCTGCTCGTGCACAGTATTGGCTCGGAGTTGGCGCACAGCCAACCGAAGCCGTAGAGGCAATTCTTAAGATCACAGGTGATTGGCAGAAGCACAAGGGCCTTCCAGGACAAGAAGGAACACTTCGCGTCGCAGCTGAGAAGCCACACAAGCGCGTTGCCTACGAAGCAGCGGTCAAGGAAGCAATGGCTGAGCCTGCAGATGGCGCAACTACTGCAAAGAAGAAGGCTGCAGATAAGTTGGCTGCAAAGTCGGCGCCTGTCCAAGCCACTGAAGAAAATGCTGAGGCAGAGGTTCCTGCTCAGGCTGTGACTGAAGAAGAAAACTTGCCTGAAGCAGAAGCACCTGCAGCTCCAGCCGAAGAAGCAGCTCCATCTCAAGACGAGACTCCTGCCGAATAATGATTGACGAAGCTCTCGAGCATCTCGTTAAGGGGATCGTCGATAATCCTGAAGAAGTTGTTATCACAGAGAAGAATCATCGCCGAGGGACAACGCTTGAAGTTCGCGTTCATCCTGAAGATATTGGCAAGGTAATTGGTCGTAATGGCCGTACAGCTCGTGCACTTCGCACAGTTGTAAGCGCCATCGCCGGTCGCTCGGTCCGCGTCGATCTCATCGAGGCCGACGAGGTATCTGGAGTCCGTTAATAGTGCTCCTTGTCGTTGGCCGAATCGGCCGCGCGCATGGAGTTTTAGGCGAGGCAACTATTGAAGTTCGCACCGATGTACCGGATGAACGGTTCTACATCGGTGCGAAACTTTTTAC
>DAINQZ010000086.1:0-1948 GCA_036742235.1 Candidatus Nanopelagicaceae bacterium
AGCCAATTGCACTAGGAAAGTTGGAGAATCTCATAATGGAACACGATCGTAACAACCCGATCTCACCCCTCTTTGCGCAGGCTACGCATTACCTCTCGCGCGATCACCATAATTTTTCATTCGCCTCTTCCCATAGCCCAGCCTTGGTGGTATCGCCTGGCGACTATATCCACGTCCAGACCTGGGATTGTTACCGCGGTGCCATCACTGGCCCAGAGAACGCGCTCGCAAAGATCGATAGCGCATTGATCAACCCAGCAACCGGTCCAATCTTTGTCACAGGCGCCGAACCTGGGGACACGCTCTCGGTCACCCTTCACGATATTCGTCCAAGTGCTCGTGGCGTTGCACGTACCTATCCGGGTGATGGCCAACTCCAACATTTAGTGACCGAACCCTTTGTGCAGTTCTTCGATGTTAAAGATGGCATCGTTTATATGAATGAACGAGTCTCATTCCCTGCATCTCCGATGCTTGGAGTTATTGGCGTTGCACCTGAAAGTGGCGAGATCATGACGATGCCCGCAGGACGCCACGGCGGAAATCTCGATAACAATCGGAATACCATTGGGTCAACGATTCATCTTCCTGTTAAGCACCCGGGTGCGCTCCTTGCGATGGGTGATATGCATGCATCAATGGGCGATGGCGAGATCTGCGGTACCGGAATCGAGATCGCCGGTGATGTCTTGGTATCAACTGCGCTTATTAAGGGCGTTGGTACTGAATACCCAGTCACAGAGACTGCCACCTCTTGGATTACTCATGGAGTCGCTGCTGTAGCAGATCTTTATGATGCGATGCGCATCGCCTGTGAGGAAGCGGCGAGACTCCTTGTTGATCATTGGGGCTTCACGATGAGTGAGGCCTTCATCTTCTTATCAGTGCAAGGCAATCTTGGTATCGCCCAAGCGGTTCATCCAGCCGAAGGAACCGTCATCGCGAAGATGGAAGTTCCCAAGCTAAAGGCCTGTCCAAAACCATTTAAGGTTGCTTAAATACCGCTATGACAACTTCAACCATGAAATGGCAGCACGGCGAGACTTGGTATCGAATCGTCGGAGATCTATCGAGTAAGAAGACTCCCGTCGTAGTGCTCCACGGTGGCCCTGGTGCGGCACATAACTACGTGATTGCAATTGCTGAAATCATTGCCGCAACTGGTCGACCAGCGATCTTGTATGACCAACTCGGTTGTGGTCTCTCTACTCACTTGCAGGATGCACCCATTGAATTCTGGACGCCAGAACTCTTCATGGAAGAGCTCGATCTCCTCACCAAGCATCTCGGCATCAATGAAAATTACGCGGTCATCGGTCAATCATGGGGCGGCATGCTCGGTATGCAATATGCAACAACAAACCGTCCAGGGCTCAAGGCGCTGATCGTTGCAGATTCACCAGCAAGCATGAAGATCTGGAGTTCAGAGGCGGCAAAACTTCGCGCGCTCCTACCTGCAGATGTTGAGGCGGCACTTAAGGCTGCAGAGGCAGCGAACGATTACACCTCACCAGAGTTCGTCGCAGCGATGGATGTTTACTATCAGCGTCACGTCTGTCGAATTCCATTCCCACAGAATGTGCTCGATTCATTCGCACAGATCGAAGAGGATCCAACTGTTTATCACACCATGAATGGACCATCTGAGTTCCTCTGTATCGGAACGCTCAAGAGCTGGGATATTCACGACGATCTTCACAAGATCTCAGTGCCAACCTTGTTACTTAATGGTGCTTATGATGAAGCAACACCAGGCATGGTCCAAGAGATTCATCGACGCATTCCTGACGTTCTATGGGAACAATTCCCTGAATCTGCACATATGCCGCACGTCGAAGAGCCAGAGCGATTCTCTCGAATTGTTAATGGCTTCTTAGATGCAAAACTTGGGTAGTACTCAACTACCAATCGATGATCTGACGTTCTTCCCATAAGAATCCAGTCTTAT
>DAINQZ010000087.1:0-1590 GCA_036742235.1 Candidatus Nanopelagicaceae bacterium
TCATTGAAGATGCTCACACCACTCTCGATGAATCATGGAACGGTCTACCAATCCCGGCTGAGATGATCGTCGCCGAACTTAACCGCGCCTGTAGTGACTATGACCTACCAGATAGCCGAGTCGATGTGATCTCTGCCGAGAAGGTTCGACTCTAGATTTCGTTATGCCTGAATTACCAGAAGTTGAAACAGTCCGCCGAGGACTTCATACCCACGCGGTCGGTCGCAGGATCTTTTCAGCCAAGCAACTTCATCCACGTGGACTCAACCCGAAAAGCGTTGGTCCACTCGATCTTGTTGTCGGAGCAAAGATCGTAGATACCAAGCGTCGCGGTAAATTCTTGTGGTTCATCTTAGATCGCCCCTATGTTTTGGCTGCGCACCTCGGAATGTCGGGTCAATTCCTCATCGATCCAGAAGATCAGCGACATACGCGAGCACTGTTTCATTTGAAGAAGGGGTTGAAGAGCACCTCACTCCACTTCAATGATCAACGCACCTTTGGATGGGTATCAGTAGAAGAGACCATTGATGGAGTACCCACATCGGTCGCAAAGATTGCGCCGGATCTCTTTGATGACTCAGTGGATCTACCTCAAGTAGTTGCCAATATTCGCCGCAGAAATGTCACTATCAAAACTGCAATTCTCAATCAGAATATCGTCTCTGGCATCGGAAATATCTACGCTGACGAATCACTCTGGCTTGCCAAGGTACATCCTGAACAAATCTCTAGCGAGATGAGGGCTGCGGATATTCAACGAGTGCTTGAGTCTGCGAAAGAGGTCATGAGTAATGCTTTAGAAGTTGGTGGCACTTCATTCGACGAGCTCTACATCAATGTCAATGGTGAGAGTGGATACTTCGATGTCTCACTCAATGCATATGGCCAAGAAGGAGAACCGTGCCCACGATGTGGTACTGCGATTCGGCGCATTAAGTTCGCCAACAGATCTTCGCACTTCTGTCCGAAGTGTCAGCGCATTAAGTAATTCGGTAATCACGCCGTCTCTTCGACGAATTGCCAATCTGCGACGTAGTGATTAAGTGGTGCCCAACGGAGAGTTCCAGTTCCGACAGCCATAACCTCAGTTAAGTGCACTGTCCGCTTTTGGCCCGCCTTAAGCGTAAATCGCTTGCTCCCATCGTCGAACCTAACCGGACGAATGAGGGCGGCATTACCATCGAGAATCCCAAAGTCGCGCACATCAATGACTGTAGAACCACTCTTCTGGGTGAAGGTAAAGACAAATTCACCAGGAAGCGCTTCAGCACTAATCTGCGGAACCTTTGGACCAAGAATTTGAACTTGTGTCACACCAGTCTTGAGCGTGACATTAACGAAATCGCCTGGGATTGCCATTACAGGATGAGCTTGGCTTGCACTGACCACCGTTGGGGCGGCTGGTTTAGGAGTGGCAAAAGCGCCCGCTGGGAAAATTATCCCAGCGAGCGCGATTGCGACAATCGCTGCGGTAGCGCGCTTACTTCTTATTGAAGACATCGCTTCCGAACGGCTTTAAGCCAGGCTGAGCTGCGAAGCCAAGGTGACCCTTGCCATCGAGACCAGGCGATGCCTTTGCAACACCGA